>MHIV01000038.1 GCA_001817685.1 Candidatus Colwellbacteria bacterium RIFCSPHIGHO2_02_FULL_45_17 | reverse complement strand
AACGGAAATTGCGTATTTTGTGTGCGGTAGGCTAATCTTTTTGGTCTTCAAGCCTAAACTCTCAATAGATTTGATTGCTTTCTCTATCGTCTCACCTACCTCCTTGCTTAACCCTTCAACAAAATACTCGTCTGGAATCCCGACTTTAAGATCTTTTACTTTCTTTAGATCAGGATTTAACAACTCTTCTTCCTCGTATGGCTCTTTTGAACTAGTCGCGTCAAGCTTGTCATATCCTTTTATCGCATTAAAAAGGAGCGCCGAATCCTCGACGGTTTTTGTGATAGGGCCAGCCTGATCCAAAGATGAGCCGAGCGCGATAAGACCATAACGCGACACTGCCCCATATGTTGGTTTTAAGCCTACTACCCCGCAAAATGCCCCTGGTTGTCTTACAGATCCTCCAGTGTCAGTACCAAGAGCCACGACAGCCATATGAGATGCCACAGCTGCCGCTGATCCGCCGGAGGAACCTCCTGGGACGCGGGTTATATCGCATGGGTTCCTGGTAGGGCCGAAACTGGAATTTTCTGTGGAGCTTCCCATAGCAAACTCGTCGAGGTTAGTCTTACCAATAACAACTGCGTTCTTTTCCTTTAATTTCCTTATAACTGTCGCATCGTATGATGCGACGTAGTCCTTTAGAATCTGTGAACCGGCTGTGGCTTGTATGCCCATTACTAAAATATTGTCTTTTACTGCTACCGGAATGCCGGCGAGAGGGTCGATTTCGTTACCCGCAGAAATGTCCTTATCTACAGTGCTTGCTGTCTCTAGCGCACCACTTTCGTTAACGTGAAGATACGCACGAATACCTTTATCCTCTTTATCAATCCTTTTAAGCGTATCTCCTACAAGCTCCTTCGCAGAAAATTTTTTACTGCTTAGGCCTTCATGCGCTTCTTTGATTGTCATTCCGGTTATTTCAACCATTTGCTTGGTAAATAATTATTTACTCGAAAATTTTTGGGGCTTTTAGATATCCCTCCTTTTTTTCAGGAAATTGACCTTCACCGCCCGACTGGCGTGTCTTTTCTAGCTCATCTTCTCTAAAAACATTCGAAAGAGAAGTGCCTCCAGACATAGGTTTAACTTTCTCTGTATCGAGGGTTTCTAGCTCTTTGAAGTGGCTTAGGATGTCGCCTAGATCCTTACTTATCTTCTCTGACTCTTTGTCGGTAAACTTAATCCTCGCCAGTCTCGCAAATTTTTCTACATCAAATTTCAACATATCTTTACTTAATTAACGCGATAAGCTCTTCCTCGTCAATTATTCTCACCCCTAATTTCCTAGCCTTCTCCGCCTTCGAGCCAGGATTTTCCCCTACCACAACATAGTCGGTTTTGGAACTAATTGACTCTACGGCGTGTCCACCGAGTTTCTTAATCTTATCCTTTGTAGCCTCACGAGACAAAGTGGAGAGTGTCCCAGTTATCACAAACGTCTTTCCGGTTAGCTTACCAGAAGCTGGTATAGAAAACTTTTCGATGCGGACACCGACGCGCTCGAGCTTATGAAGTAGAGCCGAGTGAGCGGTGTTTCTCAACCATTCGTAAATGCTCGATGAAACTTTCGGGCCTATTCCCTCGATCTCTTGTAAGTCCTGTTGATTAAGCTTTCTTAGAGAGCTAAGCAGATCTGTGGGTTTTGATATGACGATCCTATTTTTCGTAACTACTTCCGCAATAACTTGAGCCATCTCTGTACCAATGTGTAGTATTCCCAGACTGTAAATAAATCTAGGAAGGGATATATTTTTCTTAGACTCCGTTTCTTTTAGGATATTCTCCGCCGATTTGTCTCCGAACCCTTCGAGTACAGATATGTCCTCTCGACTTAGAGTAAATATATCAGCGGCATCTAGTATCAGGCCTTCGTCTATAAATTTATCCAAAATCTTAGGGCCAAGACCGTCGATGTTGAACGCACCACGCGAAACAAAGTGGTAAAGTTCTTCTCTCAACCTTGCTCCGCAATTTGAATTGCTACACCTATAGATCGCGCCCTCGTGTCTAATTTTTGATCCATCTATCGGGCACTTTTCCGGGATTTTATATTTTTTCTCCTTGCCAGTCCGAAGATTCTTTAGGACGCTTGTGACTTGTGGGATAACGTCACCGGCACGCTCCACAATAACAGTATCGCCCACTCTAACATCGAGTCTTTCAATTTGGTCAAAATTATGAAGAGTTGCGTGCGTAACCGTCGTCCCACCGATATGAACTGGGCGCATAACCGCAACCGGAGTCAACGTACCCGTTCTGCCAACCTGCACTTTTATTTCCTCTACGATTGTTGTGGCTTCCTCTGGCTCAAATTTGTAAGCTATCGCGCCCCTCGGCGCCTTGCCAACAACACCCGCTTCTTCGAATGTATTATTGTCGTTTAGAACAACTACAACTCCGTCTATTTGAAACGGAAGTCCTTCACGTTCTTTCTCCCATTTGTCGCGATATTTTAGTACCTCTTCGATCGATCTAGCAATTAAGTTTGACTTGTTGTTGGTTTTGAATCCCAGATCGCGAAGCTTTTCATGTTCCTCGCTATGTCTCTTCTGACCAAGGTCCGATACCAAACTGTACATAAGCGCGTCTAGCTTGCGTGATGCGGCGATTTTCGGGTCTAGCTGTCTTATGGTGCCAGCCGCCGTATTCCTAGGGTTTGCATACTCCGCCTTGCCAGCTTTCTTTTGCTCTTTATTAATTCTCTCGAATTCACTCTTAGTCATAAATACCTCGCCACGGACAATAAGTCTCTGTTTGCTCTCGATTCTGAGTGGTATTGCTTCTATCGTTTTCAGGTTCTCTGTAACATTTTCCCCTGTTTCTCCATCACCGCGCGTTGAACCAACCTTGAGCACACCGTTATCATAAACGAGCTCTATGGCGAAGCCGTCAATTTTAAGCTCAACATAAAACTCGGGCTTTACACCTTTCCCAAGATAATTTTCTATTCGTTCGAACCAAGCTCGCACATCTTCTTCTTTAAATGCGTCGTTGAACGAAAGCATCCTCTTTTCGTGGCGGACTTTTTTGAACTTATCGAGCGGCACTCCGCCCATTCGCTGTGTCGGAGAGTCAGACGTAACAAGCTCAGGAAATTCATCCTCAAGGTCGGCTAGCTCTTTCTTTAGTGAATCGTGTGCTTCATCGGAGATAAGCGATTTATCCAAAACGTGATAGGCGTAGCGATATTTCTCAATCTCACGCTTTAGTTTTTCCACGCGTTCTTTTGCGGCGGCTTTGTCCATAAGTTAGAAACCTACTTCAAAGGCGCGAGCAACTCTTCCAGCTCTACCTATCGATTTGAAATTCTCCCCTGATTCATCGAATGTCACTGCATACGATGCACCGTTAATAAATCCAATCTCGCTAGTATTACAGTTTGAGTAATTCTCCCCTCCAGGACCTAACCTCTCATAAAAAATACACTCCACACCAGCATCTGCAGCAAATATCGCCTGCATGGAAGCTTTTATATCCGAGGCTTGTCGAAGTTGAAAGAGAACAAGTAGCGCCGAGATCGCCGTCGCACTTAGAATCGCGCTAGTTAAAATCATTACCGTGAGAATCATCGTCTGCCCCCTTTGTCTAGCTAATTTAATCATGAATCTATAATTCTGCTGCTAATTGTTGTTTGCAAATCAACTCTTATGTCCTTTTCTCCGACGACCGAGATTAGAATCGTTACCCTTGGAGGTTCCCTATCGCTACCGTTCCCACGTAGAATAAATTCAAGTCTATCAATATTTACCTCGGGGGAAGTTATAAACTCACAATCAGAACCATTTTCGCACCTCCATATGCCGCTATTATCGCTATCTTGTTGTTGTCTTAACTCGTAAGTTACACCGTTGCCGCTAGAGTTTATGAACTCGAGTATCTTACCTCCGCCTTCGAAACTGAATCCAACCCTGATTTCTCTAGCAATCTGTTCTATCGCGAGAGCAACGTTGTTCATAGATTCGCTGAGATTCGTGATGATTCTTTGTGTACGCAGCGTATTTATAAACGCCCCGCTTGCGATCGCTATCAAAATAACAAACAGGCTGGTAGCTATCATTAGCTCCATTAACGTGAAGCCTCTGGTTTTTCCCTTTATGATCATTCTCTCCAATCTCTAAATCTATCTTCTAACACGATATCAAAATCGACGCCCCCTCTATCTTTCCAGTAGACGCGGGATATTACTTTTATCTCTGTAGGATCCGCGTCGGGAATATTGTCTATGGTGATTGTCCTCCTGAAGTTTGTATCCACACCCGATTCGTACGTATAAAGGCCGGTCGACTCATCAAGTTTGAGCCTGGCTTCAAGTTTCTCGGAGCTTCCATCAAGTTCGGTGCTGTTATACTCCACAGCATAATCCCCATCGCTTTCGAGCCCGAGATTCCACGGTCCACCATTGATGTAATTTGCATCGATAATGCTTTTTGTGACCTCTATTCCCTCCGCCGCTAGATGCGCGGCTATATATTGGTTGGCCGCAACGCGATTTAGCCCAAGCGACTGTGATAAGACGGCAAAGATACCCAGAAGTCCTATCATTAGGAGGCTTACGGCCACCATCATTTCAATTATAAGTTGCCCGTTGTTTCTTCTCATCGTTCTGCTTTTATCTGACCGGCGTTATTCACCGACAATGTGAAAGAATTTGACCCATCGAGAAGGCTTATCTCCAAGTCCGCGCTATTTTCACCTTCATCGCTGTTTATAATGACATCGGGGTCAGGCGGTATGAAAACGACGTTGACAAGTTTATTATCCAGCGAGTCATTAATCACTAGGGCGGTGCTATTAATTTTTACAAAATCCAGCTCGCCTTGGAGTTTCGCATCGTCGGAGTTCTCAATAAATTGATTATTTGTTCCATCACACTCATTTGTCGTACCACCAACATTAATAGTTACTCTGTCTTGAAAAATAAATATTTCGCCCTTTTCATAATCCACGTAGACTCCGTATGCGCAAGTTTTTTTAGTAACTGGAGGGTTATCGAGTTGATCAAAAAATGTCTCTATACTTAAAAACTTCGCTCTGGAGAACAAGCTTATAAGTTTCGCCTCTGTGCTAGAGAGTAGTAGGTTCCTACTGCTTTGCCTTGTATAACCGACGAGAATTGTACTTAGAATCCCGATAATTCCCATTACGACTAAGACCTCGATAAGTGTGAAGCCAGCGCTATCTTTAATGGATAAATAGCCCCCATGGAGACTAGAACCACTGCGTCTTTTCTTATCCCCCCTAGTAGATTGAAAAAGCCGAGAAATACCCATTTAGAATATAGTACCCGAAAAAGAAGACTAATGTTACCCCTAGGATTATGAAAGGCCCGAACGGGATACTGTCTTTCATGTTCTTTCTTTTACGAAGAATGAGCGCCGAGCCGTAAACTGCCCCAGTTATAAACGCTAGCAAAATTGCCACCCCAATATCCGGCCACCCGATTAGGATACCCGCCGCACCGGCCAATTTTACATCCCCAAACCCCATTGCTCTTCCCCTACTAAGAAAGTAGATAAGCCCGAAAGAAATAAGACCCAGTATGGCTCCTGCGGCGTAGTTTAAAAGCACGTTCGGTTTGCCAATCCAGAAACTTACCGCGTATGTCCCAAGAAACGACCCACGCACCTCTCCGTCGACGAGGCCGAACGTATCTGTCGAGTGATAATAGGCAATAAGTAGAGCGCCGAGAATTATTATGAAAACCGTGAGTTTATCAGGAATTATTTTCAAGCGTAAGTCTATTATTGATATGAGAATGAAAGCAAGAAACGCGAGCACCCAAATCAACGCCGGAATTCCTTGCCCAAATTGGAGCGGGACCAACAAAAAAACTAGCCCGGTTAGGATTTCCACAACCAAGTGCTGTACGGCGATTCTTTCTCCACAGTTCTTACATTTCCCTGAAAGTGCAAGAAAGCTCAAAACTGGAATGAGCTCGTACCACATGAGTGGCTTCTTACAGTGATCGCATCTAGACCTCCCGTGAACGGCAAGCCTAAAGCCGTCCTTTTCAGAATATCTTGTTCCTAGGACGTTTACGAAGCTCCCCACAAAAGTACCAAAAGCAAACAGTAATAACTGAGTTATGCTATTCACTTTCGGTTACGATTGCACGCAGAATTCTCTTGTTGTCTCGCTCTCGTTACAGCTCAGTACCTTGGGATTGATGTCGTTATCGAGAATGCTGTTGTCTCTCTCTAGAGTAGCCTGTAACTCGTAGCCCAGACCGTTGTCCCAATACCCGTATTCGTAGATATACGCACCGTTACCGACTGGGTCAGTTGGTACCTGTGAAGTAACAGTTTTTAGCGCGGTCTCAATTTCGCTCCAAGCGACAGAATTTTTTTCGGTACTTATCGCGCCGCCGCATGTCGTCCCGTCTACCGGATAATGACCGCACTTGTTGAAGAATAACTCCAAGTAATTCTGGGTTGTTCTTAAGTCTCCGATTCTACGCGTGTCACGAGCGGATGCCTGGAAGCCGCTAACACCAGTTAACACCACCCCGGCTAGAATGGCGATAACGGCGATAACGATGAGCATTTCAATAAGCGTAAAACCGTGGTTTCCACTCTTATTGAATTGGTTTAATTTTCTTGTCATATTTTTCTTATTTTTCGACCCTTTAATTGTTTCACTAATTATACCAAACTAGAACGTCTGGGCTAAATTATATATCGGGATAAGTATCGACGCGAATAACCCGCCGACCAAGACTCCGATAACAATCATCAAGAGCGGCTGAATAAGTTCTATTAAACTACCGATCAGGCTATCCACTTCTCTGGTATAGAAATCTGAGACTTTACTGAGCAATACATCGAGCCGCCCGGTGCTTTCCCCAATCGCTACCATCTGTCCAACCATCGGAGGAAAAAGCTTGCTGTGTTTTTCTAAACCCTGGGACAAAGATAGTCCTCGTTGCAGGTCATCGGCTACATCGTGCAATGCTTCTCTATAAGTAGCATTTCCGACGTTGTGGCCCGTAATTTCAACGGCTTTCGTTATAGGAATACCTCCCTTAATCAACACACTAAGGGATTCCGCGAAACGTGCAACGTAGAGTTCCCTTAGAAGTTTGTTTATCAGGGGAACGCGGAACAGAATCTCATCCATCAGCACTCTCCCTTCGGCTGTACGAAAATAATCCGCTGCCACGACTATTAACACTCCGAACGCCGAGAACACCAGCCACCACCAC
Source organism: Candidatus Colwellbacteria bacterium RIFCSPHIGHO2_02_FULL_45_17 (assembly GCA_001817685.1). Classification (GTDB taxonomy): domain Bacteria; phylum Patescibacteriota; class Minisyncoccia; order UBA6257; family Colwellbacteraceae; genus 2-02-FULL-45-11. The sequence continues at coordinate 5,361 of MHIV01000038.1, read as the reverse complement.
TCGGCTAGAAATTCTCCGATGGAGAGCATCAACCTCGTAAATACTGGCAGTTCAACTCCAGCTTCTTCAAACACAGGGCCTATCTGGGGAAATACGATAACAACCATGATTCCAGCGACTACGAAGAAGAGTCCTATCATAACCGCAGGATAAATCAATGCGTTTCTTACTTTATTTATGAGTGCGGATTGTTTTTCGATATAATCCGCCAGGAATCCGACTGCTTCATCAACTCTACCCGTCACCTCAGCAGATCTAACCATGCTTACATAGAAGCCAGAGAAAACTCTACTGTATTTCTCTAAAGATTGCGAAAGGGAGAGGCCGGCATCAATATCGGTGGATATTTCCGAGAGTATACTGTATAACGTTGGGTTTTGCGTCTGCTTCTTTAGAGTCGCCAGGGCATCGTCGAGTGGTATCCGCGCAGATAGAAGAGTCGCGAACTGCCTCGTAAAGATCATGAGATCTTTCTTTTTTACCCTGCTTGCAAAATCGAGTATTCGATTGTACCACACACCCTCCTTGACCTCGTCTAAAATTAGGACGTAAAGCCCGTTGCTTGTGAGAATATTTGCAGCCTCGTTTCTGCTATTTGCGCTCACGAGACCAACCTGTAGGTCTCCGGTTGTTGTTCTCGCTCTATATTTGAACTTCATATGAATGCCTTATCCTCTTTCCAGTAGAACCCGAAGCTCGCTTGGGTTCAGAGAATAAACTTCGGCATTCTCCAGAGAGATTTCCTTGTTTCGAACAAGATTCGCAAGTGATCGATTCAGTGTTGTCATCCCCTCCTGTGTGCTTGTTTCGACTACCAAATCAATCTGATAAATTTTTCTTTCTCTAATAAGGTTCCTAACCGCAGAATTTACAAACATGATTTCGAATGCAGGAATTCTTCCTCCGTTTATCCTTGGGATTAGTCTCTCTGAAACTACTCCGACTAACGTTGCTGCCAACTGGGAGGCGATTTGGCTTTGTTGTTCTGCCGGGAACGAATCGATAATTCTGTCTATCGTCTGCGAAGCAGAGTTTGTGTGTAGGGTAGAAAAAACTAAGTGACCGGTTTCGGAGGCGGTGAGCGCTGTTGAGATGGATTCTCTATCTCTCATTTCTCCTATCATCACCACGTCCGGGTCCTGACGAAGCAGAGATCTTAAGGCCCTGTGGAAATTCGGACTGTCACTTCTTACCTCACGTTGGGAGATAACTGATTTATCTTGGACGAATAAATACTCGATCGGGTCCTCGATTGTAATAATATGTTCCATCCTGCTGTGGTTTATTTCATCGAGAAGCGATGCGAGGGTTGTAGATTTGCCTTGCCCAGCAGGACCCACCATTAGGACAAACCCTTGATTCAGTTTTGTAAACTCACGCAGTATCACGGGGAGATTAAGCTCTTCTATTGTTTGAATCTCTGCCGGGATAAGACGAAGAGCGGCCGCCATAAAACCGCGCTGGAAAAATGCGTTGACACGAAATCGCGCTTTATCTTCATAGGAATATGAATAGTCTAAGTCGCCGTATTTCAGGAATTTTTCTTTCTGTTCGTCAGTTAACATCGCGAGCACAAGACCTTGAGCGTCCTCTGGGGCCAGAATTTTCTCTTGTTCTAAGCTAATTAGTGCTCCATCAACGCGGAGCATTGGCTTACGCCCCACTGCTATGTGCAAATCAGAGGCACTTTGCCTCGCTGTTGCTAGAAGTAACTCGTTTAATTTCTTCTTGTAATCCATATTTATTGATTATATCACACCGCTAATCGCTCGCTGTTTCACGCAGTACATCTTCCACGGTCGCTATGCCTTCGAGCGCCTTAATTATCCCGTCTTGCCTTAAAGTAACCATGTGCTGTCTCGCCGCTTCGTCTCTAATTTTTCCTTCTGTCGGTGAAGTGTTTATAACTTCTTCCAATTCACGCGTCATGCCGAATCCTTCGAAAAGCGCAATTCTGCCAAGAAACGCCTTGCCCTGGCATTCCTTGCATCCCTCCGCGTGATATACGCTGTAGGGCGCTTTGAATTTTACTCTGACCTCTGATGACTCAGGTAACTTTTTCATCTCCTCCTCTATGATTTTCTGAATCTCTGCCCCTGCTGGCGATGCCTTTTTGCATTTCTGACAGAGTCTGCGAACAAGCCTCTGCGATATCATGACATTTAAGGCGGCTGGGAGAAGGAAGGGTTCAACGCCCATATCTATAAGTCTTGGGATAACTCCAACCGCATCGTTTGTGTGAAGCGTGGCGAGAACAACGTGTCCTGTGAGAGCAGCGTGCACTGCCAGCTCGGCCGTTTCACTGTCACGAACCTCTCCAACCATTATAACGTCTGGATCTTGCCTCAATATCTGTCTTAGCCCAGAGGCAAATGTGTATCCAATCTCTGGTTTAACCTGTGATTGACTTACCCCTTCTATGTAATACTCTATTGGATCCTCTAGGCTCACTACATTTAATTCGTCTCTTCTTACTAACTGCAGGAGAGCGTACAAGGTTGTCGTCTTCCCAGAACCAGTTGGTCCCGTAAGAAGAACCATTCCGAACGGCTCTTTGATAGCTTCTTTTGTCATCTCAGCTGTCTTGCCGACTAAGCCCAAGTCGTCGATGCTCTTTAAACCAACCGCTGGGTCTAAGACCCTAATAACAACTTTTTCTCCTGCGGGTGTTGGAAAAGTAGAAACCCTAAAATCAATGTCTTTGTTATAAATAACGGTGCGAAACCTGCCGTCTTGCGGTATTCTTGTCTCATCAATTTTTAGATTGGATAAAATCTTTACGCGAGAAGCGATTGCTTGTCCTAATTCCACTGGAAAGGAAGACACTTCGTGCAAGATGCCGTCAACCCTAAAGCGCACGCGCACTCTGTCTCTTTCGGGTTCTATGTGAATATCAGAGGCACCCTGCTCTACAGCTTCCTTAATCGTGGAAGAAACGATTTTTATTATAGGCGCTTCTTCTCTAACGTTTTGTGCGCTTTCCTCTATTGATATAGGCCTTAAAGATTGAGGCACGCCTTCGCCTTTTATATTTAGCGACTTGATGGCTTTTTCGACCTCCGATTGATACGGCGAGTATTTTCGGAGAGCAATCTCAAGATCTTCGGGTGTTATAACGTACACTCCAAGATTAAATTTGTTTTGCTTCGCTATGAACCTTAGCGCTTCTTGTGCCTTCGAATCCCACGGTTTGATCATCCCGACGACGAGCAAATTCTCTTTTTTCGACATTGGGATAACTTCGTAGGCGTTTGCTGTCTCTCCGGGAATAATTTTAAGCAGTTCGTCTGTAATGTTGTCCGGATTCACTTTTTGGTATGGTATGCCGAGAACTTCGCTCTTTGCCTTGGCTATGGACACGTTGTCTAAGAGGTGCCGTTTACGCATCAGGTCCTCTACGGATTCGCCTGTTTGGGAAGCCTCGACGGTAATCTGTTGCGCCAGCTCTTCGGAAATCAGAGACTGCCCTATAAGCGTTTGTAGGAGCTTTCTTTCGTCCATAAAGCTTTAGAACCTCGCGAACGGATTTTCTCTTCCGAATTCGCCTAATACAGGTGGTAAAACGTGCTCTTGCAACGCTTTGTATTGAGGAGAACCCGTGATTTTGGAAGGATCCAAGTCTACTTCCGATATTTTGGATATAGTCTTTACCTCAGATGGCACGAGAACTTCAATCTGTGGTGGTTTTGTGAAGAAGAGCACATACGTCGCGATTATAAGTCCGACAACCACAGACACACCGACTACGAGCCCGACTAGTCCTTTTTTCCCGTTTCCCTGTTCTACGGTTATTGCCATGTTATAACTGATAGTACGCGCTTACGACTATATTGTATGACAAGGTGGTCCCCTCTGCGCCTCCTTGGAGTCCCAGCTTTTCCACATCCATCACTCGAACATTTGTCTCGATAGAATCTAAGTAAGATTTGATAGATTTGTAGTCGCCTGTCACTGTAAATGTAACTTGGACCTTCCCCACGGGTTTTATTACATCCTCTTTATTCCCCGCTTTTATCGCCGGAAGATTTATATCCAATGAGCTTATTGTGACGTCTGAAGCTTTCGCCATTCCGTTTAGCTGATTGATAATACCAGGGACTTCCTCCGCTCTAGGCAGGGCTTTGCCCAAAGTACTTTGGAGAGTGGAAACACTGCCGTACTCCTCGAACAACCTTCTCACAGTCTCTATCCTCGCGCTCTCTACCTCCAAAAGCGTCGAGAGCGCATTTCTCTCTCCTCGTAACTCTTGTATCTCGCTAGCTGTTGGAACTATAAACGCAAAGAAAAGAACCAGCGCTCCTAAGAAAAACGACATACTAATCGTGACACCTATTAATCTTCTTAGTGCTGGGTTCATTGCGTCTCTGGTTCCGTTGGTTCGCTATTTGACTGTGGGATAGGCGCACGTTCTTTAAAGTTGAACACCCCTTTATCTACAGTTAACGTCACTCTAAATGCTACTACTCCCTCGTTCCTTTGCGAATTGTCTAGCACTATTCGCTCAATCTCTGGCACGGATTCGAAAATGGCAAGTTGTGTTACAAGCGCATCATAGTCCGCCGCCACACCGCTTAACCCAATTTTTCTATCCGCGACTGAAAGATCCATGTTTGTATAGGCTATTTTGCTATGTGTGTTCTTCTCAAGGACAGAGAAAAAATTCGAAGCTATAACGTGTTCATCGAGGACCTTCTTTATGTTGGCGACTTGCGAGAAAAAGCTTACAAGCTCATCCTGTTCTTCTTGCGGAACTTCGAACCTCAAGTCGTTCAAGGCGCCTTCAAGTTTATCGATGTCTCTATTTAGATACGCTTTATACCCCACCGATAGACCGAAATATGTGAGAGCGACTAATAAGAATAAAAAGAAACTGAACGTCAAAAACTTCCGCGGTGCGCCGGAAGGCAAAACCTCTCTTCCGGGGACACGTCCGCTACTGCTATTCAGACTAGATGCTGGTTGTCCGTTCATAACAAACCTATTACGAGAATTGTCTCATACTTAACCCGAGAGCGACCGCTAGCGGGGGGCCCAACTCATTTGAAAACGGCGAAAAGGCCGGCGGATAACCGATCTTGCCAAAAGGATTCGCTTTGATTGTTGGCAGATTACCCATCTGACTTGATACATACTTTTCTATCCCGAGAAGATTTGCTCCTCCCCCTGAAACAATCACGCGCTCGATGTGATCACGATAGTTTTTTTCGTATGTATCTCGTACTCGCCGTACTTCGTTAAGTATAACATCCAAGTACGGCAGCATTAAAGTGGACAGTTGATATTCTCCCCCCATCCCGGCAACGCCTCTTTGGCGTTTTAGATCCTCGGCGCGTCTTGCGCCTATGCTAAGTCCTTTTGTGA
>MHIV01000037.1 GCA_001817685.1 Candidatus Colwellbacteria bacterium RIFCSPHIGHO2_02_FULL_45_17 | reverse complement strand
CAAGAAATATTTAGAGGATGAGTCCCCGAAGGGTTTTATTGAAAAAATTGAGATTGCTGGGGCGGGATTTTTAAATATATGGCTTACTAGCGGAGCCATTCAGAGCGAATTTAAAAAAATTGCAAAGGAAAAGCCCTTCTTCGCTAAAGCTACGGAGGGTAAAAAAAGGATAATCGTTGAGTACTCTCAACCGAACATTGCAAAGCCGATGCACGTAGGACATTTACGTTCAACCATTATCGGCGACGCGCTCGCAAATATTCTCGAATTTGCCGGGGACAAAGTTGTTAGATGGAATTATTTAGGGGATTGGGGAACGCAGTTCGGAAAACTAATCGTTGCTTACCGAAAATGGGGTGATGATGAGAAGATCGAGAAAGACCCCATTAACGAGCTTAATGATTTGTATGTAAGATTTCACAAAGAAGTTGATAGTAATCCAAAGCTTGAAGATGAGGCGCGCGAAGAATTTAAGAAACTTGAAGACGGCGATAGAGAGAATAGAAAGCTTTGGGAGAAATTTAAAGAAGAGTCGCTTAAGGAATTCGGGGAAATGTATGAAGTTCTTGGAATAAAGTTCGATGAGTGGATAGGCGAAGCTTTCTATGAAAAAGAGATGGGTCCGCTGACAGAAAAACTGACTAAAAGTGGAATTGCGAAAATGAGCGAGGGAGCTCTTGTCGTACCGCTTGATGAGAAAGGATTACCCCCGGGGCTTATAAGAAAATCTGACGGCGCGACGCTATATCTAACGCGTGATATCGCGAACCTCGAGTATAGAATTAAAAAATATAAGGCGGACACGATCTTATATGTGGTTGATAACGGTCAGTCACTGCACTTCGAGCAATTATTCGCGATTGCAGAGAAAACTGGGTTGGAATTTAATGCGAGTCATATAAAGTTTGGACTTGTCCTATCGGAGGATATGAAAAAGCTTTCGACTCGCGCTGGGAGACACATATCCCTCAAGGGTGTTATAGACGAATCCGTCAGTAGAGCGAGGAAAGTTGTCGACGAAAAACAGCCGGATCTTAACGAAGAAGAAAAAGCGCAGATCGCAAAAGTCGTTGGTATCGGGGCGCTAAAATATAATGACCTGTCTCAGAACAGGCAGTCTGACATTGCGTTCAATTGGGACAAGATGCTTTCTCTCGAAGGAAACTCCGGGCCGTATCTTCAATACACGTATACACGACTTGCCAGTATTTTGGGGAAGGCTGGACGCATTGGAAAGCTCAAAGAATCTGAACTTCAAAGTGAGCCGGATATTAATCTAATTCTTAAACTCGCGATGTTCCCCGAAACAATTCATACGGTTACAGAAAACTACTTTCCGCACTATCTTGCAAACTATCTATATAATTTGGCTAGAGAGGCAAATGCCTATTATGAAAAAGAGCCTGTGTTAAAGGCAGAGGGAGATTTACGCGATGCGCGATTGCACTTGGTCAAAGCTGTTGCGGAAACGTTGAAGACAGGACTTGGGCTTTTGGGCATAGGAACGGTAGAGAGAATGTGATGAAAGACAGTGGCAATACATTCTTTCTGCTTCGTCATGGGCAGACAGACTTTAATGTTAGGGGTCTTATCGCCGCGCTGATCGAAGAGTCTAGCAACAACCCACCGCATCTAAATGAGGTTGGCGAGAATCAGGCGAGAGATGCAGCCGAAAGCTTGGCTAACGAGTCAATAGATTTTATCTATTCGTCGCCGTTTAAAAGAACTGTGCAGACTGCGTCTATAGTTTCCGAACGTGTTGGCATAGAAACAAAAGTAGATAATCGGTTGCGCGAAGTTGAAGCGGGTACTCTTGCGGGCTGGACGATTGCGGATTGGGAGAAGTATTTTGAGGGGAAAAACACCTTGACTGAAGGCCCTCCGGGAGGAGAGAGTTTGAACGACGTGCGTGAGCGGGCAGCAGAATTCCTTAACGACGTTAATGGTGGGCACAATGGCAAGAATATATTAGTTGTTAGCCACGGCGATACATTGTGGATGATGCAGTCGATTTTACTTGGCATCGAAGGCGAGGAGATTTTGAAGACTCCGTATATAGAAAACGGCGAGATTAAAAAGTTTGTGGTTAGAGCGCTTTAGTCGCCGGCCGTCACTTCGAGGACTTCTACAAAGGAATAACAGGCTGGTGCTCCTCCGCCATTTGGCGTTTTTACCCTTACCGTTAAATCAACCGGCGCGTCTGCCGATGAGTTTTTAATCAAATCTTTTTGCGTATCTGTTAGGTTGTCGAGGTTAAGCGTAACAACAAGTCGTCCGAAAGAATCTTTTGAGTCAACTGTATTTCCACTCTCGATTAAATATTCGTAGAAGCCAAGAAGCTTCTCGAATCCGTCCGTGACAATTAGGTTGTCACAGAGCGTGGCCTCATCCCAAGCTATCTCTTCCTCTTGTATATAGTAGCCAGACAATGGGCCTATTTGCTCATAGACAGATTCTTCCGTGGCTTCGGGTCCTACCACTTCGTCGTTTTCATCTGTTTGTGGAATTGGCCCTCGTGCCTTTTCGTATCCTATGTCGTAGCCGACGTAGTAGCCTATCGCCGCACCTACGACAAGAGCGATTATTGCGGCTATAATAATGTTTTTCATCCGATCTTTATTTTAATTTTACCATTAAGGATTTCTATGGGTAGGTCGTCGGAAGATAAATCTATCGATGAAAAATTCGCCGCTTCTTTTATCTCTTCAAGCTTTTCTTTAAGCACGGTTGCCACCATTACATCCTCAACTTTATACGAAAGTTGAACTTTTTCTCCAACTTCGAGGCCGGCTTTCTTTCTCGCGTCCTGAAGCGCACGCATGATCTCTCTGTAAATTCCCTCCTTTCTTAGCTCGTCGGTCAGGTTCGTATCGAGACAAATTTCTATATCGCCCAATTTTCCGCACGCGAAGCTATCTGCACTCCCGCCTGCCTGCCGCGCTGCGCTTGGCGCAGGCAAGTCAAAACGCACTTCACTGACGTTTACTTCATCGCGGAGAATTTCTACTAATTCGTCGTCGAGATTTTTTGTATTTTTCACAACGAGAGTTGCGAGCTTCTGACGAAGAGCATGGCCTGCCTCACTTCTTAGAGAGTGGGCGATTGAGGCGATATCGCGAACTAGCGACATCCTCTCTATCAAGTTCTCATTTTTTCTAATCAATTTTTTGTCTACCTCCGGATAGTCTTCGAGGTGGACAGACTCAAGTCCTCCGCCAGATGGCGGACACAGGTCTTTGTAAATCGAATCTGCAGAGAAAGGGAGAAGGGGGGCTGCGGCTTTCGCAAATTTTACTAGTACCATGTGTAGGGTTTCGAGTGCGTCTTTGTCGCCAGCGGCAAATCTGTCTCTGCTCCGTCTGATATACCAAGTCGAGAGATCTTCTATGAATGGGCGAATTTCTCTCGATGAATTCACCAAATCGAATTTATCGAGCGCTTCACTGTAGTTTCTAACAAATTGTTCTGTGCGTGCTGTAATCCACATGTCGAGCGGGTTCTCAGAGGTTGACCCGCTTGGAGTCCAGCCATGGAGGTTCGCGTAAGTTACGAAGTATTTGTGCGAATTGTGCAGAATATTCAATGTCGCATAGGCCTCTTTAAGTTCGTCTTCGCTGAAGCTCGCGTCCTCGCCCATCATGATTTTATTTGACATCAAATAGAGCCTAAGGGCTTCGGCGCCGTATTTCTCTATTGTTTCGCGAGGGTCGGGGAAATTGCCGAAAGATTTGGACATCTTACGTCCGTCGGTTCCTGCGAGTGTCCCAGTTACGACAGCGTTCTTGAATGTTGGCTTGTTTTTTAGGATGGTCGAGATGACGTGGAGTGAATAGAACCAGCCTCGCAGTTGACCGACGTGTTCCACGATAAAATCTGTCGGGAAACCATTCTCAAATTTCTCTTTATTCTCAAACGGATAGTGATCCTGTGCGTATGGCATTGAACCGGATTCAAACCAAACGTCTAGCACCTCTTTTACTCTTCTCGCTTCTTTTCCCGATGGAGTTTTTAGTACTATTTCGTCTATATCCGGGCGATGCAGGTCTGTTACTTTTTGACCAGATAATTTTTCTATTTCTTCGATAGACTCGGGGACTATTAACTCGCCGTCATCGGTCTCCCATATCGGAATAGGAATTCCCCAGTATCTAGTGCGGGAAATTGACCAATCTGGCGCAGTCTCAATATTATAAGCGAATCTTTTGTCTCCGAAGTGGGCTGGCACCCAATTTATTTTTTTGTTTGTCTTCTGCAAGTGTTTTCTAATCGAATCAATATTGATAAGCCACGAATCCTGCGCCATGTAAATTAGGGGAGTACCGCAACGATAGCAGTGAGGGTATGAGTGTCTGATTTTGTCCTCACGCACAAGAAGATTTTTTTCTTTGAGTGCGGAAACTATATCCGCGTTCGCGCTTTTATAGAATTTTCCTGCCCACGACCAAGGAGAGTTTTCTAGAAATTTTCCGTCATCATCCAAAATCATCGGGACAGTTAAATTATTCTCTTGTCCGAGGGTAAAGTCGTCTTCACCGAATGCAGGAGCAATGTGAACTATGCCGGTTCCTTCCTCTGTTGTTGCGAATGCGCCAAGGTAAATTTTGTAATCCTTATTTGGGTCTGGCGTGATGTTTGGGGTGAGCAATGGTTCATATGATTTTCCGGCGAGATCTTTGCCGGAGAAATTTTCTTTTCTTTCCCACGAGTCGAATTCCGGATAGCGGGCGAGGGCACCCTCGGCGAGTATGTAGCTTCTGCCCCCATCCGATATTTTTACGTATTTGACATCAGGTCCAGCGGCGAGACCGTTATTGGCTGGAAGAGTCCATGGTGTGGTTGTCCACGCTAGGACATAAGTATTTTCCTCGTCTTTTAGTTTAAACGCTATAGTAACAGCCGGATCTTCAACGTCCCTATAATTCCCAGCCTCCATTGTGGTCTCAAACTTTGAAACTACGGTTGCGCACCTCGTGCAGTAGAGGAACACCTTGCGTCCCTTATAGACCAACCCTTTGTCGAAAAGTTGTTTAAACACCCATATGACAGACTCTATGTATCCGATTTGGTCAGTTCTGTATGGGTGGTCCATATCTGCCCACCTGCCGATGTGATCAATGTACCAGCGCCACTCCTCCGTGCTTACGTTTACATACTTTCTAGCTTCCTCGATAAATTTTCCTATACCCAGCGCCTCTACGTCTTTTTTATTTTTGAGGCCAAGTGCTTGTTCAACTTTATTTTCTATTGGCAAACCGTGCACATCCCACCCCCATACGCGCGGGACATACCGTCCCTTCATCGTTTGATAGCGGGGGACTACGTCCTTAGCGATTGAGGAGAGAAGATTCCCATAGTGAGGTTTGCCTGTTATAAATGGCGGCCCGTCGTAAAATGAGAAAAGCTTTGACTTCGGATTTTTATCGAGCGATTTCTCAAAAATTTTACTTTCTTTCCAGAACTTTAAAACTTCTTCTTCTCGTTCGAATAAAGTCTGTTTTACTGGGTCATCAAAAACCTTTTTATCGTTGTCGTTCTGCATCCTAAATCAGACCAACTTTTCTTTTTGCTTCGTCGAGAGTTTTTTCTGCGATTGGGCGCGCTGTTTTTGCACCACTCTCTAGAATTTTCATAACTTTCTTTCTGTCCTTTAAGAGTTCTGCGCGTTTCTTCTGAATTGGCTTTAGTTTTCCGATTAGAAGAGTCGCTAAGTCTTTTTTGAAGTCTGCGTATCCTTTGCCCTCGAATTTTTTCACAACTTTTTGCGGGGATGTGTTTGCAAATGCTGCGTAAATTGATACTAGATTTGATACGGCCGGTCTCCTCTTAGGATCAAATCCGATTGTACGTTCTGAGTCTGTTTGCGCGGACATAATTTTCTTTTTTATCGTGTCCGGGGAATCTGAAAGAAAGAGACATCCGCTGGAAATTGACTTAGACATTTTATGTGTCGGGTCTGATAAGCTCATTATTCTCGATGTTTCTGTGTTTAGCGTTTTTGGTTCTTTGAACATTTTTCCAAATCTTGCGTTGAAAGTTCTCGCTATGGTTCGCGTCAGCTCAACATGCTGGCGCTGGTCGTCTCCGACAGGGACAAAATCTGCGTTGTAAATTAAAACATCGGCGGCCATTAGAACAGGATACGCGTAGAGACCGGCATTCGGGACGTGTCCTTCTGCCACTTTCTCTTTGAATGCGGTCATTCTAGAAAGCTCCCCGGTGGATGTAATTGTGTCGAAAATCCATGCTAGGTTGTTGTGCGCCGATATATGGGACTGAACAAAGAAGACGGATTTTTTGGGATCAATACCAGTAGCCAAAGAGTCCACAACCATATTGAAAATTTCTTTGCTTTTGTCTTTCGCGTTAAAGTTTTGGGTCAGTGCGTGATAGTCCGCTATAAAGTAAAACCTTTTGTAATCTGATTTATTTTGTAGCTCGACCAGCTGCTTAATTGCGCCTAAATAATTGCCTATATGAAGTTCCCCGGAGGGCTTTAGGCCGCTCACAACAACTTTCTTTGCCATAGGCCAATTATAGCAGGCGATAGGCAACAAAAAATAGGAGCCGTTTGGTGTTTACTAAGATTCGATAATTGCTGGCTAGGGTTGTTTTAATTCTTCCTCGAGCCACTCTTTTACTCCTCTCGAGACTTTGTCTGTCGGAATCGATGCTAGAACAAAAGTTTTGTGACTGTGAACCTTCGCGATTTCTTTTTCTATTTCGTCGAATAACCTATCCTCCGTTTCGAGCAATAGAATCACCTCGCTGGCTTTTTTGATCTCCCCTTGCCACCTGAAAATAGATTTAGTCTCAAATTTCTTTGCACAGGCTATAAGTTTCTGCTCGAGCAACGATGCGGCGATTTCGTCCGCTTCAGATTCGTTCGCCGCGACTAAGTAGAGGATTGTCATACTCAAGCCCTATACTTCAATAATAACCGGGAGAATCATCGGTCGCCTGTGAGTTTTCTTGAATACGAACTCGCCGACCTGGTCACGGAACAGAGCTTTAATGTAATCCGATTCGGCTTGTTGATGGCGTGGAATGCGATTTATTATGCTTTTTATTTTTGTGCGCATTTCTCTCAACATTTCTTGATTATCGCGGAGATAAATAAATCCGCGTGAGATTATGTCTGGATTCTTTATTAATCTGCCAGTTTTTCTGTTCACCGTGGCAATTATTACGATCATTCCTTCTTCGGCGAGCATCCTTCTGTCACGAAGAACAACTTCTTCGACGTCCCCGACGCCTAGCCCGTCTACCATCACGTAAGTTGTATCAACTTCGGCTTTGTTAACCTGGAAGCCGTCCTTTGTAAGGAGAAGCTCATCGCCGTTGTCGACTACTTGTGCGCTACTCTCTGGCATTCCAAGTTGTTTGCAAAGCTGACCTGCGACGTAGCGGAAATGATAGTATCCATGTACCGGAACTAGATATCTTGGCTTTATCTTGCCAATCACAATTTTAAGGTCTTCCTGCGGAGCGTGGCCGCTCTTGTGTATGTCGATTAACTGCGAGTTGTAAACGATAGCGCCTTGCCTTGCGATGTTGTCTGTTAGCGACTGGACGCTTCTTTCGTTTCCTGGGATTACCGATGAAGAGAAGACGAAGGTATCGCCTTCCTTGATCTGTATGAATTTATGTTCGCCGCTTACGATTCTCATCAGCCCCGCGTTCGGTTCTCCCTGTGCGCCAGTTGTGACAATCAGAATGTTCTCTGGCTTGTGTTTGTTCATTTCCTGGACGGGGATAATGGTCCCCTTTTTAAATTTGAAGTACCCGAGGGTTTCGGCAATTTGTACGTTTTGTTTCATCGAGCGCCCGTTTATAATCACTTTTTTCCCAAGTTCCTCTGCGATTTTAATCATTTCCCCGATGCGAGTGAGCATTGAGGAGAATGTAGCGACGATGGTCCTTCCCTCGGCCTGTGATAGCAAAAGCCTTAGGTTACTTACGACTTCATGCTCAGAGATACCCGAGCCCTGGACTAGGGCGTTTGTACTATCCATCATTAGCGTATGAATTCCCATTTTCCCTACGCGTTCCATTTCTTCTTCGCGGTAAATGTTTCCCTTCTCGTCACGATCTAGGTGGAAGTCGCCGAAGTGCGCGATATTTCCAATCGGAGTTTTTACTACAACTCCCATTGAATCTGGGATTGTGTGCTCGACTCCGAAGAAATCAAGCTCGAAGATTCCAGCTTTCTTTTTATCCCCGTATTTGACCTCTATGATGTTTAGTTTTGGGGCGTTTATGAATTCTTCCTGGCGTCTTTCTATAATGGCTTTTGTAAGTTTGACCGTGTAGATTGGTGGATTTCCTAATTTACTCATCAGATACGGTATCGCTCCTATATGGTCGAAGTGGCCGTGCGTTATGACGACCGCTCGTATGTTGTCTTTCTTCGGCTTCAGCTCTGCTATGTTCGGTATGATGTAATCTATGCCGGGTGTGTCTTCCTCTGGGAACTGGAACCCCATGTCGATGACGACAATATCGTTCTTGTATTCGATATACGACATGTTTCGGCCGATTTCATCGAGCCCCCCGAGGTTTACGATACGTACAAAATCTCCAACAGGCGTAATCGTCTTGGCCTTGTGAGCTGGTTTTCTTACAATTGTTCTCCTTGTGTGTGGAGAACTTGTTTTTCTAGTATGTCCCCTCGCAGTTCTTCTATCCGCGTGCTCTATATGTCCGTCTCTAGCGGGAATTTGTCGTGGCGTCGCCTTCTTTGTTGTTTTCGGTGGCATGTGTCTGTCTTATTGTATTCGTCCGAATCTCTATCTTTCTGTTTGTCTTGTTTTTCGACTTGGTTTTTATCTAGTGTTTAATTAATTTCTTGGTGCCCAGGGGGAGATTTTCACATCACACCTCCCGGGGCGCTTTCAAAACCCTCGGTTTTGAATGATTTCCTACACGGTGGAAACGTCCCTTTCCCCCGACCCCCTTGCGTTCAAATCTCTGTTTTTCAATTTGTCTCGTTTTTTGGCTTGGTATATTTTTTCTTTTGATTTATCTCTGGTGCCCAGGGGGAGATTTGAACTCCCACTCCCTTTCGGGAACTAGCCCCTGAAGCTAGCGTGTCTGCCAATTCCACCACCTAGGCATGCTTTATCAATAGTCTAAACATGGGAGGGGGACTCTGCCACTTTGCTGTTTATGAGAATCTATTCTTAAGACTTAATTCTATTCGATTTGTGCTTGGAGTCAATCCCGCTCGCAGTAGATCTTTGGATGAGTTTAATTCGGCAGGGCTCCGAATGCCCGCTTTGTTTTAACATGCCATAAGCTAACATCGTTAAAGCGGTCATCGCTCGTGTTTATTATTGTAGACTCGTTAAATCCGCCAAGTCTTGGGGCGGTCGTATACACATATTTCGGGGAGTATAGAAATACTGCAGGGGCATCGTTCGCAATTGTGTTACTTATCGCTGTTAATACTTCGAATCGTTCGTCCTCGTCGAATGTTTTTCTAAAGCTTTCTAGGAGTGCATCCACCGAGTCGTCTTGATAGAGGGCCAGATTTTGGTCAGGGTAAAATCTTCTTGATGAATGCCAGAACGCGAACAAATCTTGATTTGCTTTTGTTATATTTCCGAAGAGTATGAACTCGTAATCGCTGTTTTTTAAGACATTTTCCTGGATGCTTTTGAGCGGGAGAGTCGAGATATTAGTTGTCGCTCCGCGCCCATCCCAATTTTCCTTTAATATGTTGGCTGTTTTAACCAGGAATTCTTCATCCGGAACCGTCAGATTTATATTTAGTCCCTCGAGTAAAGTTGGATCGAATTCTTGAGCAGGCTTTTCTGATATCGTTGTGGGGCCGTACATTAGAGCAGCGTTTCCGCCAAAGACCTCATTTACGATTCGCTCTCTATCAACTGTCGCCGATAGGGTCTTTCGTGTTTCTGTATCACTTAATTCTTCTGGCGCCAAGCTTTGATTTATGAATACCGCGTAATAGCGAGGTGATTCTAAATAGTGGGTGTCGTGTCTTATGAAAATATTATTTTCAGAGAACGGCTCTGAGGTGCCCATACTGAATCCATCAATTTGCCCCAAGTTGTACGCGCGAATCAGCTCGTCTTGGTTTTTGTGAAATTTGAACACGAAAGTGTTAATGTTCGGTCTGCCCTCGAAATAATCTTCGTTCGCCATTAGCCTAAGACTCGTAATTATACCGTCGCTGTTTTTCTCGAACGAATCTACTTCAAACGGCCCCGATCCTATCGGATTTAAGCCAAAACTCGAAAGCTTCATGTTCTGAACAGGTATTTCATTAAAAATGTGCTTTGGAATGATTCTAAGGTTTGACAAATGGTCGCTTTCAAAAAATACATATGTATTCTGAAGAGCAAATCTAACCTCTAACTCGCTCACGCGCTCTGCGGCGACTCCCTGAAAGCTTGCGTGAAGCGGCGATCTGCTATCCGGGTCCTGAATAATCTCGAGAGTGAAAATAATATCATCTGCTGTGAGGCGCTCCCCGTCATGCCAGAATATGTTTTCTTTTATTCGTACGTTCCAAGTCTTACCGTCTTCGGAACGTTTCACGCTGTCCGCGACTTCGCCAACACTTGAGAAGACAATTCTAGCTATGTCTCTGTCCACTTCCGTTGTCGGAATTATCGGATTTATAAAAACCGGTTGACCTACTACGCCCTCGATAAATTCTCCTCCCTCCGCCGCCACCAGATGTGTCTTCGTCTGGAGCAATAGTGAGCCATACGTGAAGCCGGACGTTATTAGAACAACAATAGCGCTTATAAGAACAAAGCGTTCATGTTTTGTGAGCGCTTTTACCAGTTGGAATAACTTAGTTGTCCTTAGGGAATCAATTATCATCTGTTACGGGATGTCACTCCTACTGCAACATAAGATTGACGATAGACAGAATTATAAAAATGGACGCAAGAACTATTGTTGTCACGAACATTATTTTTTCTGCGCCTCGTCTCTGTTTTAAAAAATCTCCTCCGCCGCCACTACTGCCAAATGCACCTCCCGCTCCAGCAGATCTGTCCTGCAAGAGTACGAGAATTATTACTGCGATAGCTGTCACTACTTGTCCGACTACTACTGTAGACATTTTTATAGGATTTTTCCGAAAATTCGTATTACGAGATTGCTGATAGAAAGTATCAGTGTGACGTATAACAGTGTCACAAACCCCTCGATTGTAACAGCGGGCAAAAGAAAGTCAAGAAAATATAGCATAAAAGCGTTCACTATAAAGCTGCCTAGGCCAAGAGTGAGAATTATAACCGGTATCAGCATTAGTTTAACAATCGGCCGCAAGAAGAGATTGATTAAAGTTAGTGCGCCAGCGACTAGGGCGAAATTCTTAAAATCCAGCGGCACGGTCATGCCGGAAATAAAAATTGTTGCTAAGTAAAGGCCGGCGGCATTCGCCAGGAGCATTAATATTGGTTTCTTTATGATGCTCATGTTTATATGATAACTACCTCAAAGATTGAAGCAAGCTCATGCCAGTCATCTCTTCTGGCTTCTGTATGCCCATAAGCTCTAGCACGGTAGGTGCGACATCAGATAGCACTCCCACGTTCGTGTTTTCTTCTTCCGCCACATATTCATCGCTTTTCTCGCGCTCATATCCGTTTCGAATGACGAAAATCGGCACCGAGCTTGGATTGTGAGTCGTCTCCGGCAGCCCTGTTGTCTGGTCAAACATATTTTCTACGTTTCCGTGGTCCGCTGTTATAACGAGAGTCCCGTTTTCATCTAAAATTGCCCTTGTGAGAGTCCCGATTTGCTCATCTATAATTCTCACCGCAGTAATCGCGGCGTCAAAATTACCGGTGTGGCCTATTATATCGGCATTTGCGTAGTTTATTAGAATAAAGTCATAAATACCTTCGCTTATCGCGGAGACTGCTCGAGTTGTAATTTCCGAAGCCATCATTTCCGGTGACTGGTCGTGCCTCGCGATGTTTTTTGAGGGGATTAGCACTCTATATTCATTATTAAACGGAGGTTCCACCAGGCCATTGAAGAAATATGTAACGTGGGCGTATTTTTCTGTCTCCGCTATGCGTAGCTGTGTGAGTCCACGGTCAGAAATGATTTTCCCTAGTGGAACTATGACTTTATCTGCTGGAAAGGCAACGGGGAAATTTAGCTTGTCGCTGTACTTGGTGAAAGTTACGATATGTAAGTTTTGAGGAATCGTGTGTTTGCCGCCAGCCTCTGGGCTCTCGAACATCTCGACGAGCTGTCTCATACCTTCCTCCCTATAGTTAAAGAAGACCACGCTGTCGGTACCCCGCACTTTTTGTCCCGGGTCTATAAGCGTTGGTTCTATAAACTCGTCTGTCGTGCCACTGGCATAGACTTTGCGAAAAAAGTCGGGGATATTCGAACCGTTCGATTGTTTTTCTAACTCGCTTCCGACATTCTTAACTCCTCCGACATTGCCAACGTCCTCTGCGTCTCCAACGAGCATGTCGTACACGCGCTTAGTTCTTTCCCAGTGGAGATCTCTATCCATCGCAAAAAACCTACCGGACACACTTGCGATTTGAATTATTGGGAGGTCCGCAATGATGTCCTGTGCGCTTTTTGGCGGACTGTCCCGACCGTCTGTAAAAATGTGCA
>MHIV01000036.1 GCA_001817685.1 Candidatus Colwellbacteria bacterium RIFCSPHIGHO2_02_FULL_45_17 | reverse complement strand
GTGTTACTCAGAGAGTTTGACGATGTTTTAAGAAAAATGCAGGATATAGAGAATGCCAGCCAAAAAGAAGAAGTTAGGAGTTAGAAAAACTACTCCAAAGAGAGCCAAGATGCGAAAACAGAAAGCCTCGAAGAGGAGTTCCAAGAAGCCAAAACTAAAAAAGAGGTCTGCTTCTGCGAGGGCAAAAAAATCTGTTCCGAAGAAATCTAAAAAGAACGTGAAGGCCAAAAAACCAGCTAAGAAGCGGGTAGCGACTCGTAGAAAAGCCGTATCTAGGAAGAAAGTAACTTCTTCTAAAAAACGTGCTGGCTCGAAGTCTGGAAAATCGAGGGCGAAAGTTATAAAGAAGGGGCGTAAAGCGGGGACGGGAAAAGGGAAGCCGGCTTTAGGCAAGAAGGGCTCTGGTGTAAAGCCAAAAACCCGTTTGTCCCAGAAAGATAAACTCTTAGAAGAGCTTGTAGAGCGTGGCCAGCCGAAAAATTTTATTACCGACTTAGAAATATTAGATTACTTCCCGAGGATAGAAACCGACACGGCGTTCCTCGAAGAAATTTATGAGCGTTTAGAGAAAGAAGGCATCCGCGTTGTTGAAATCCAGTCATTACTGAAGATACCGTCCGAAGAAGTTACCGAGAAAGAGCTGAAAAACGCCACAAGAATTAAGGGCTCGTTGCCTGACAACGTGCAGATGTATTTGAAAGAAATCGGCAAAACGCCGCTTTTAACTCCCGATGAGGAAAAAGACTTGGCTCGTCGTATTGCAAAAGGCGAAGAACCCGCTAGGCAAAGACTTATTAAAGCGAATTTGAGACTCGTAGTTTCCATCGCCAAGAGGTATGTCCACCGCGGTCCGCTTAGTATTTCTGACTTAATCCAAGAAGGGAATATAGGTTTGTTTAAAGCAGTAGAGAAGTTTGATCCGGAGAGGGGATTCAAGTTCTCAACGTATGCTACGTGGTGGATTAGACAGGCAATCACCCGCGCGCTTGCGGACCAATCACGTACGATAAGAATTCCTGTGCATATGGTTGAAACCATTTCCAAATTTACACAAGCAAAGCGTAAACTTGCCCAAGAGCTTGGGCGCGAGCCGCTTGTTGAGGAGATTGCGATTGAGATGGAGTTGCCAATTGAGAAAGTGCGTCACATTCAGAAGATTTCGCAGGATGTCGTTTCACTCGAACAGCCCATTGGCGATGACGAAGATAAATCAACATTGGCCGAGTTTATCAGGGATGATACGAGTCCAACCCCTATACAGGCCACATCGCAAGAACTTTTGCGTGATCAGATTAGAGACATTATAGATGACCTTACAGATCGTGAGAGAAAAATTTTGGAAATGCGGTTTGGACTTGAGGACGGCGTGACTCACACGCTCGAAGAAGTTGGGAAAGTTTTCAATGTTACTAGAGAGAGAATCAGGCAAATTGAAGCGAAGGCGCTCGAGAAGATTAGGATGCACGAGAGGGCGGCTAAACTCAGCGATTACTAATCTTCGCTATGACCTCCGAAGAAGTCAGAAGTAAATACTTAGAATTCTTTAAAGAGAGAGGACATGTTGTCATCCCGTCCTCGGCTCTTCTTCCGAAAGATGATCCTACAACTCTCTTAACTGGCTCTGGGATGCAACCGCTGGTTCCTTACTTAATGGGTAGGGAACACGAGAAAGGGAAGAGACTTGTTGATTCGCAGAAGTGTTTTAGGGCAGAGGACATTGAAGAAGTAGGAGACAATCGTCACACTACATTTTTCGAAATGCTCGGGAACTGGTCCCTCGGCGACTATTTTAAGAAAGAACAGTTGCCGTGGTTTTTTGAGTTTCTAACCGACATTGTTGGAATAGATCCAAAAAAACTTTATGTCACGGTTTTTGCTGGTGATGAGGAAACTAGTATTCCCCGCGACGACGAGTCTGTAGAAATTTGGAAGAAACTTTTTAGCGGTAAAGGAATCGAGGCAGAGGCCGTCGAGCTTTTGAATAATACCGACGCTAGCGAGAAGGGGATGCAGAATGGGCGTATATTTTACTACGATGCGAATAAAAATTGGTGGAGCAGAAAGGGAACGCCAAACGCGATGCCCGCTGGGGAAATCGGTGGTCCAGACTCCGAAGTATTTTATGAATTTGCCGACGTTAAACACGACGAAAGTTTTGGCAAGAACTGTCACCCTAATTGTGATTGCGGAAGATTTTTGGAAATCGGGAATTCAGTTTTTATGGAGTATCTCAAAAACGAAGACGGCACTTTCTCTCCGCTTCCACAGAAGAACGTTGATTTTGGTGGTGGACTTGAGCGGATAACCGCGGCATCAATTGATAAAAACGATGTCTTTGCCACAGACCTTTTCGCGCCGATTATGAACAAAGTTGAAGAATTAAAACCTGGTCTAAACGATTCCGTTAAGCGCGTTTTTGCAGATCACTTGAGGGGCGCGACGTTTTTAATCGCTGACGGCGTTGTGCCATCAAATAAAGAAGAGGGTTATATTCTTAGACGCATTCTCCGTCGTGTTATCGCTTATCAAATTGCCCACGATGTTCACCCCGATCTTTTTATAGAAGTAATTCCGCTTATATCAAATAAGTTTAAGGAGATATATCCGGAGGTTGGCAATTCCAGCGAGATTGTCGCCGTTATGGAGACAGAGAAGCAGAAGTTCAAAGCGGCGCTCAATAAGGGTTTAAACGAGCTCTCAAAGTATGACAAGCTTACCGCCGCTCATGCCTTTCGTTTATATGAAAGCTATGGACTCCCGTTCGAGCTTACAAAAGAGTTCGCACCAAAAGGTGCTGCGGACGATTTAAATAAGAAGGATTTTGAAAAAGAGCTCGAGAAGCACAGAGAAGTATCTCGCGCTGGGGCTGGGAGAAAATTCGGTGGGCACGGATTGATACTCGATACGGGGGAGCTTAAAGCCGGGAATGAGGAAGAATTAAGGAAAGTCACAAGACTTCATACCGCGACGCATCTTATGCAAGCTGCAATTAAAGAAGTGTTAGGAGGGGCCGTTAGACAACGCGGGTCGGACATTACCGTCGAGAGAACTCGCTTCGATTTTGCATTTCCTAGAAAGGTGACTCGAGAAGAGCTTGATCAAATAGAGGTGCGCGTCAATGAAATTGTCGAAAAAAATCTGCCGTTCAGAATGGTGGAAATGCCGCTCGATGAAGCTAAAAAGTCAGGCGCACTTTATGTAGAAGGCGCAAATTACCCGCAGACAGTGAAAGTTTATTATTCAGGCGAGACGCTGGAGAATGCTTTCTCCAAAGAAATTTGTGGAGGACCACACGTTACAAGCACAGGCGAGGTAGGGAAATTCAAAATAGGGAAAGAAGAAGCTGTCTCTGGGGGGGTCAGGAGGGTGAGGGGGAATATTGAGTAGTGCGTTATGTTTGCCTACGTGAACCAGAATATTTTTGCTCCAGCGGCAAAAATTTCTTCGCCCTCGGCTTTCTCTTAAATCCCAAGCGAGAAAGCCTGCGGGATGTTCTCTACGGCGCACATAACACACAAACTCGTGTTAGGTTGGGGTATAATTTGTGCTAGAATTTAGTCATATATGAGGGAAATAGTTGATTTAGACTCTGGATCTGCGGCCACAATCTTTTCATTCATTAAGATTCCGAGGGACAATCCGCGTGAAGAGCTTGGGATGATTGAGCTTGAGAACTCTCTTTCTCAAGCCATCTGGAAGATGTTTGATGGAATTAGGGTAAGCGTCTCAGAGCGCTTAGGCGTGGACGAGGCGGATATACTTCTTACAGACGCTCGTGTAATTGGCGTGAAAATTGATGGCAATCAGATAATAAACCCGAGCGGTTTTACCGGGAGGGAACTCGAGATTCTTCTTGCGCTTACGATGGTCAAGAGAGATAAATTTATTGAGGGAAAGGAATTATTCGAAGGTGGGAGCGTTAGGGCATATCTGATAGCTAAGGAAACTGGGTTCGAAGATTCGATTTACGTTGAAGTTGGAGATAACTCGACTACCATCTTCGAAGTTACTCCACACGGGGTGTCATACGTTAATAACTTCGACTGGGGGGTTGCGAAGTTAACGGATTCGATACGTGAAGAATTCGGTGTGGAACAGACTACCGCTCAAGGTATGTACGAGAGACATGCCGGAGGTGAAGTATCCGAACACGTAAGGAAAAAAATGGATAAAATTTTTTACGATACGCTCGCGGAGTTTATAAACGGAGTTATTATTGGCATAAAGAGCGCACGGAACACTAAGAACGATTTGCCTCCAATATACTTACATACTTTTTTCCCTATTCCAGAAGGTTTGCACAGAAAGAGGTTTAGCTTTGGCAACAAGCGGATGCGGTTTTTGCCGTCTGCCGCTGGTTCCGACATTGAAGTGTTCGCTTCCGACGAAGTGCATAACAGATACGATGAATTAAACCAACTTGCGAGAAGAAGGATAAAGTGGTTGATGCCGACTGCTTGATATGAATAAAAAAATTCACGCGACTAAAACCGAGTCCGCAGCGTCTGTAATAGGCAAAGTGTTGAATAGTCCTGACGATGAGGTCACTTTGTATATTCCTAAGGGTGCAAGTTTTGGGAAATCCAGAAATGACTTGCTTCTTTTGAAGAGGGAAGCGCGCGTGGTTGGGAAAGTAATTCTTATAGAGTCAGTCGATGAGGATATTCTAGAGTTGGCAGCTACATCCGGATTCAAGGCCGTTAATCCCTTCCTTGGAGTAAAGCAGAGAGCTGTGTCTGATATCGTGTCTGTGCGCGATAAGTCCGGCGCCGTGAGCGAGAGCGAAATTGGCGTAGAAGGCGAAGGTTCCTATAATGCCGGTCCAGTTACTGAGGAAAAATCAGTCGATGTTGAGGTAAAAGAGGGGAGGGGCCTCAATCTCGGCTTCTTGCGAAGGAAGAAGAAGCTTCCGTCCGATTCTCTTAAAGACGAAGACTACGGAATTGAATCAGGGCCTGGTGTACTTGAAGATGAGAGTCAAGACGAAGCCAAGCAAAAGAAAAGAAAAATAAAAGTGCGCTGGTCGACAATTTTTATCGGCGGCTCAGTGCTTGTAGCGCTTTTTGTGATTCTCGCCACCTGGGTTTTCCCGAAGGTGACTGTATCGCTTGAACTTGAAAAAACGGATTGGGATTTCGTCGGATCACTGAATGTCGGGACATCGATTACAGAGAGCACGTTTAGCAATGACACAGTGAGCTTGGTCGGAATGAGTTTCTCTGAGAAGAAGAACTTCACGGAAACCTATCCTGCGACAGGGAAGGAATTTGTTGAACGAAGAGCGAAGGGGACGATGATTGTTTACAATGCTTACAGCTCTGATCCGCAAGAGTTAGTTGAGCGGACAAGATTTACGACTCCTGATGGAAAAGTTTACAGAATGGATCGCGGGGTTACTGTCCCCGGTGCCGCAATTGTGAATGGGCAAATTATTCCCTCGAGTATCGAGGTCCCAGTGACCGCAGATGAGCCTGGGGAAAAGTACAACATCGACCCAGTTCCAAGGTTTAGAATTCCCGGGTTCCAGGGCACCCCGAAATATGATGGATTTTACGGTGAATCCAAAGAACCCATGACGGGTGGTTTCGTTGGTGAGAGAAAAATCGCTACAGAGGAAGATATTGCTTCTGCCAGAGAGAATATTATAAAAACACTTGAGGATTCAGCTAAAACACAACTTTTTCTGAACTTGCCAGACGGAACAAAAACGATAGACGAGACGTACAAATTTGAGATTACTGACGAAGTCGTCGATGAGGGAGCAAGTGACTCTGAGACGTTCTCTATAACAATCTACGGTGAGGCTAAAATAGTTGTGTTCTCAGAGAAAGAGCTTATAGGAGTGTTTGAAGAGCGTGTTGAGGAGGAGAGAGGTGTCGACCTTGCGCCCAAGGACTACACGATAGATTATGGCGAGCCTCGCACGAATGAAGCAGGCGATGGTTTTAGCGTCGCGATAAATGTAGGTTCCGTCTGGATAAGACCGTTTGATGAGGAGACGTTCAGGCAGAGCGCCGTTGGAAAAAGAAAGGAGGACCTCGAAAATCTGATATTTACAATTCCTGGCGTTAAAGGAGGAAGGGTCGGTTTTTGGCCATTTTGGGTGGGTAAAGTGCCAGATAAAGCCACAAGGGTATTCGTTGACGTCAATTAGACTATATGATAATATCCATCCGCACTAGATGACTGTCGAAGGCATTGTTTTGGAGGCGCTTCCAAGCGCCACTTTTAAAGTAAAACTTGAAGATGACCGCGAAATTCTTGCCTATATTGCAGGCAAGATGAGGGTGCGTCGGATTAGGGTTTTACCGGGGGATAAAGTGAAAGTTGAACTTTCCTCTCCGACTGATGAGCGAGGCAGAATTATCTGGCGCATGTAATGCGAGATGAAGGTGAAAGCGTCGGTAAAAAAGATTTGCAAAAACTGTCAGGTCGTCCGTAGAAAAGGACGGCTTTACGTGATTTGTAAATCAAATCCGAAGCACAAACAGCGTCAAGGTTAATTATGAGGGTTGCTGGAGTAAATATTCCGGATGAGAAAAAAGTAGGCGTGGCGCTTACTTACATTTTTGGTGTGGGTCCAACTTCTGCGAGTGTTATCTTGGATAAAACGAAAATTGACGCCTCAAAGCGCACAAAGGACTTAACCACACAGGAAGTTTCTAAGATTAAGGACCTTCTGGAAAAGGAATACCAAATAGAGGGAGAGCTGAGGGCCTCTATTCGTCAGGATATAGGTAGACTAAAGATTATTAAAAGTTATAGAGGCACAAGACACAGCAAACAGTTACCAGCAAGGGGTCAAAGCACAAAGAGAAATTCTCGAACGAGGCGTGGGAATGTACGTGCCACTGCCGGTTCTGGACGAAGAAAACTAGCATTGAAGTAATATGGGTAAGAAGCGGGTTATAGAAAAAACCGGAGACGCCGAGAAGAAGGGAGCCGCAGAGGCAGTTTCTGGAGCAGTATCCAAGAAAGCGACCCAGGGAGGTCACGGCAGGGTTGAGGCCGGCAGAGTTTATATAAAATCGTCCTACAACAATACGATGATTACAGTCACGGACGAGAAAGGCGGCGTTGTTGCTTGGGCCAGTGCTGGGTCTTTGGGTTTCGCGGGTCCTAAGAAAGCGACTCCGTTCGCGGCTTCTAAAGTAACTTCTGCGATTGTCGAGAAAATTACTAAAACTGGACCGCACGTTGTTGACATATATATTTCAGGCATTGGTCCTGGTAGAGATTCTGCAGTGCGTTCCATCGCCAGTAGCGGTTTCGATATTCTTTCCATAAACGACGTAACGCCAATCCCGCACAACGGTCCGAGACCCAGAAAAGCAAGAAGAGTATAACGCTAACATGCCAAGAGTATTAGAAAAAAGAGAAAGAAGTTTAGGCGTAAAGCTTTCCATCAGGGGCGATCGTGCTAGTTCGCCTAAGTCTGCTCTTACACGAAAGCCGTACAAACCTGGTCAGCACGGCAAGAGGTTCAGTAAAATGGGTGAGTTTGGCACGCAGTTACGTGAAAAACAGAAAATAAAGTTTTCTTACGGAATTACTGACAGGCAGCTGAAGAAAGTCTTTGAGAATGCTCACGCCCAGAAAGGAAAGTCCGCGATAGATGTTATCACAAGCATGCTCGAGCGCAGATTGGATAATGTTGTAGTACTCCTCGGGTTTGCCCAGAGCAGGTCTATATCGCGCAAGATGGTGACCCACGGTCATTTCTTGGTGAACGGACGGAGAGTTAACACCCCGTCGTACGAACTTAGCCCTGGGGATACTGTTGCTATTAGCGCATCTTCAAAAAATATATCCGTTTTTGAAGATTTGAAGGATAAGATGAAAAATCACAATGTTCCTTCTTGGTTGTCGCTCAACAAGGACACATTGGAAGGAAAAGTCGAATCTCATCCAAAAGATGTGAATTTTCCGTTTAATATAAACATGGTCGTCGATTACTATTCTAAGAAATAACATGGAATACAAATATTTAAGCGATTCGGTAAGAATAAAGAGAATAGAGGAAAACGATACACTCGGGTCTTTCAGCATTGAAGGTTTGTATCGTGGTTATGGTATTACAGTCGGGAACGCGCTTCGAAGGGCTTTGCTATCTTCCTTGCCAGGAGCTGCGATTACAAGATTTAAAATTAAGGGCGTTGGGCATGAGTTCACTACTGTTCCCGGTGTAACCGAGGATGTTGTAGAGCTCAGCCTAAACCTGAAAAAAGTTCGATTTGCCTTCTACGCCGATGAACCACAGACCCTTATTTTAAAAGTTAAGGGAGATAAAGACGTGACTGCGAAAGATATAAAGGGTAATGCGCAAGTAGAGATTAAGAACGACGTACATATTGCTACGTTGAGCTCGAAGAACGCCGAGCTTGATATGGAATTGGTTGTTGAGAAGGGACTTGGTTATCAGCCGGTAGAAGCTCAGAAAATTGGTAGATTACCAATTGGCACAATCGCACTGGACGCCGTATTTTCACCGGTGGTTAACGTCAACTTCAGCGTGGAGAACATGCGTGTTGGTGAACGAACGGACTATAACAAAGTTCGCCTCGAAATTGAAACTGACGGGACAATTTCTCCTTCGAGCGCACTGCACAAAGCTTCGAGCGTACTGCTCGATCACTTCGGGAAAATTAGCGAGATCGATGTTAAGGAAACTAAGTTGAGCAAATCAGCGACGGACGGGGCAGAATCAGCGGGTAAAACAACAGCCAAGAAAGTCACGGCCAAAAAGACGACCACTAAGTCCGCTAAAGGCGGAAAGTAGAATTAAATGAGGCATCAAAAGGAAGGACGAAAGTTTGGCAGAATAACCGGCAGACGCAGGAGCTTCCTAGCTATTTTGATGCACAACCTCATAATGGAAGGCCGTATTCAGACTACTGAAGCGCGCGCAAAGGAGATAAAACCGCGCGTGGAGAGACTTATTACGATCGCGAAAAAAGGAGATTTGTCTGCTTTGAAGCTGCTGTTGAGGCGCATCCCGAAAGACTCAGCATATAAGCTTTATCATGAGATCGCCCCAAAGTATAAAGACAGGAACGGAGGTTATCTGCGTATTATTAAGACTTCGGAGGTTCGCAAGAGGGACGGTGTGATGAAAGTTGTTATCGAATTTGTATGAAAGAGCACATAATTGATGCAAAAGGGGAATCTCTCGGAAGAGTAGCCGCAAAAGCCGCCCGTCTTCTGCAGGCCAAAGATTCCACTTCATATGCCCCGAATAAAGTTGGCGATAAAGTCGTTATTCATAACGCTAGCTTGGTTAAGATAACTGGAAAGAAGGCCGAGCAAAAAATATATTATAGGCATATGGGGAAGCCTGGGAATTTGAGGAAGACTATCTACAAAGATGCATTTGCAAAGAATCCGGAATGGGTTGTGAGGCATGCAATCTCCGGAATGTTGCCAAAAAACAGGCTTAGAGCGCCAAGGCTTAAAATGCTGACGTTTAAATAATATGGCTACAAAAAAAGTAACAACAGAGAAGGGCGAGAAACTTACCTTAAAGGCGACGGGTGGCGGAAAGTATTTCCCGGGGTTGGGGCGAAGAAAGACCGCAGTGGCAAGAGTTAGATTTTACCCCGACAAAGGCACCGAGATCGTGGTTAATGGACTGGACTACAAAGTCTATTTTCCAGTGTTGCGCTTTCAGAAGATGGCGGAGGCACCTCTTAAAAAATCAGCTGTTAAAGGAGGGGTAGAAGTAAGAGTATCCGGCGGTGGTGTAATGGCGCAGTCAGAAGCCATAACCCTCGGACTCGCTAGGGCGCTTGTGAAGTTCAACCCAGATTTCAAAAATGAGTTTCGAACTCTCGGATACCTTACGCGAGACTCAAGAATGGTGGAGAGAAAGAAATACGGATTGAAGAAGGCAAGGAGAGCGCCTCAATGGAGAAAGAGATAGAGAAAGAAAACGGCGTTTTTAAAGTTGCGGTTCCGGTAGGAACCGCTCTTCTTGCGTTTCATCTAATAGCCGTCATGAATGACTGGTATAGATCAATTCCGTTGATAGACGCAATTTTTCATTTCGGGGCGACAGTTGTTTTCGGGCTTGGGGTCTACTGGTTAATCTTGCGTTTCCCAGGACACTTGGATTTAAGTAAAAATCTCTTTGTTACTTTGCTCGCTGGAGCATCACTTGCAGCATTGGGGGCAGTACTTTGGGAGTTCGGAGAATATATCTATGACGCAGTAGCTCTTGCGCTTAATACTGGCGCAATGCCAGTTCAGCTGAGCATAGCTGATACGATGAAGGACTTAATGTTTAACATTCTTGGCGGTCTCGCCGTGGCCATTTTTGCTAGGGTACACTATCATAGAAGGCGGAAGTAATTATGACGAACAAGCCGTTTCTTTCTGTTGTCATTCCCGCGTACAACGAGGCGGAGAGAATTCCGCTTACTCTTATTGATATCGACAAGCACTTATCTCAAGCAAAGTATTCCTATGAGATTATTGTGGTGGATGACGGTTCTACAGATGATACAGCAGCTGTAGTCGAGCGTTTTACTAAAATGATTCCAGGCCTACGCGTTACCGGTTACGGTGAAAACAGGGGCAAGGGTGGAGCGGTGAAGTTCGGAATGTTGGAGGCGCAAGGAAGGTACAGACTTCTCACGGATGCTGATAATTCAACTTCCATTGATCACTTCGACAAAATGATTCCTCATTTTGAGAACGGATTTGATGTTGTCATATGTTCGCGTGCCGACAAAGAATCAAAGCTTACTCCGCCGCAGGGGCTTCTGCGCCAAATGTTGGGGAAAGGCGGAAATTTAATCATACAGGCACTGGTTTTGCCAGGCATTTGGGATACGCAGTGCGGATTCAAGTGTTTTACTAGTGATTCGGCTGAGAAAGTTTTCCCGCTCCAGAAAATTGCTGGCTGGGGTTTCGATGTTGAAATATTGTCGTTAGCAAAGCGTCTCGGTTTCAAAATAAAGCAGATCCCCGTCGTTTGGGTGAATGATACCGAATCGCACGTCGGGGCTTCCGCATACATTAAAACGTTGGTTGAGACACTGCGCATTCGTATATGGCTCTGGCGGGACGTATATAGCATAAAAGCTAAGTAAAAAGGGGCTTACCCTGCACCACCTATGGTATAGGTGTGGGGGTTTACAAAAGGTCTTACTATTGTGCTACAATATGGCCTATTGTCATGGAGGAATTTTTAACTGCGAAAAGATTCGAGGAGCTCAAGAATGAACTTGAGGAACTCAAAACCGCCAAGCGCCTAGAGGTCGCTGAGAATTTACGTGATGCCAAGGAGCTCGGGGATTTAACGGAAAATTCTGAATATTTGGAAGCGAGAGAGGAACAAGGGCGTGTGGAGAAGAGAATCACGGAACTCGAAGAAACCATAAAAAACGCCTCTATTATTAAGGAGGGGAGTAGCAAGGGTGTTGTCGGCGTCGGTTCGACAGTAGAGGTTCTGAGAGGTGGTAAATCTATGAAATTTGTTATTGTGGGCACAAACGAGGCCAAACCGGAAAATGGTTTCATCTCTTATCAATCACCACTCGGAAAAGAACTAATAGGTAAAAAGGCTGGGGATTCTGTGAAAATCAACGCTCCGAGCGGTAGCGCGGAGTATGTTGTCCGACAAGTTAATTAAACGATTGTTGCTAGAATAACTGATTGTAGCTCGGGCGAATTTACCCATGCCTCTGCCTTAGTATATAATTTGAGTACCCAGTGTTCGGCACTAGTGCAGGTTAGAATTTATATATAGATTTTATGCTAGATGCATTAATTAGCGAGAGACTCAAAAAATTATCAAATATACGAGAGGCCGGCAGAAATCCATATCCATCGAAGAGTGGAAGAAATTTTGATACAGCGGACGTTCTCGCGCGCTTCTCCAAGTTAGAGAAAGCCAAAACGTCTGTTACTCTTGCCGGAAGGATAAACTCCATCCGTAATCAGGGGAATATAGTTTTTATCGACTTATTTGATGGAACCGCCTCGATGCAAGTAGTTCTGTCTAAAAAAGAAGCTCAGCATTTCGAGTTTTGGAAAAAGAATCTGGATATTGGTGATATCTCAGAATTCAGAGGAAAACTTTTCAAGACAAAACGTGGAGAGAAAAGTCTTGGCGCAATCCACGCGCGGATGCTTACAAAGAGCATTAGGCCCTTACCCCAAAGCTGGTTTGGTTTGAAGGACGAAGAGGAAAGATTAAGGAAAAGATATATAGATATACTGCTTGATCCTGACCTGAGGAGAACTTTCGAAAAGCGCTCCGAGTATATAAGAAAGCTCAGGGAATTGCTCTGGGAAGAAGGTTTTATCGAGGTGGAAACCCCGATTCTCCAGCCAATCCCGGGAGGCGCATTGGCTCGACCGTTTGAGACGAAACATAACGCTTTAGGACAGAATTTCTATTTAAGAATTGCCCCCGAGCTATACCTGAAACGACTTTTGGTTGGAGGCTTTAACAAGATATTTGAGATCGGGAGGGTATTCAGAAACGAAGGAATGGACAGAGAGCACAACCCCGAGTTTACTATGCTCGAACTCTACTGGACCTACGCAGACTACAGGGACATGATCGGTCTAACCAAAAAAATTTTAAAACCGATAGTTAAAGGAAAGTGGGCCGAGGTTTCATATATAGATGCGGTTAAGAAATATGCCGGAAAGAGCGAGGCCGAGATAAGAAGAATGAAAGGCGGCCCACTCGATGAGTTATTTAAGAAGCAAGTTAGGCCGAAATTAGTAAAGCCGACAATAGTTTACGGACTTCCAAAATCGTTATCGCCGCTTGCGAAGTCAGTTGAGGGAGATGAAGAAATAACAGAGCGATTCCAGTTTATTATCGACGGCATGGAAATCGCGAACGGCTTCTCTGAACTTAACGATCCGATAGATCAGCGCGAGAGAATGGAAGAGCAGGAGAAAATGTATAGGGGAGGTGACGAAGAAGCTTCTAGAATGGACGAAGATTTTCTTGAAGCGCTTGAATATGGAATGCCTACAGCCGCAGGTCTTGGTGTCGGAATCGACAGAGTTGCGGCGTTATACGCCGGCAAGAAATCCATCAAAGATGTCATAATTTTTCCCACACTTAGAAATAAAAAATAATTATGTTGGATCCAAAT
>MHIV01000035.1 GCA_001817685.1 Candidatus Colwellbacteria bacterium RIFCSPHIGHO2_02_FULL_45_17 | reverse complement strand
GCCTGTGCATTTTTCAAAATCTCCGATAGGAAGATTACGAGATTTGTCTGTTCAAAGTTATATCCAAATCTACCTTCTTCTATTTTTGATACGTCGAGGAGGTCATTAACGATCTTTAAGAGCTTCCTCGCCGCGGCTAGTCCGTTTCCAGCGAGCTCACGATCGTCGCTGGGGAGCACCTCGCTTTTTGCGAAACCCTCGAATATCCAGTTTATCGCAGTGAGTGGCGTCCTTAGTTGATGAGCCGCTATGGTTATGAACTCCGACTTAGAGCGCAGAAGCCCTACCTCTCTGGTTCTATCCTGTACGAGCCTTACAAAACCGAGTACTGCGCCTTTCTCGTCCATGAGCCTGTCTGTCGAAACTCTTAGTTCTTGGTCGGGGAATGAGATATCTACTACCTGAGGATACGTTCCCGCCTCTGATTGCCTCAACACGCTCGGGGCAAGAGAGGGGAACATTGCTTGCGTGAGAGTTTTGTATTTTGCCTCTACCGCACGCTCAGGCCCGAGTCTTTGCCCGATTGCTTCTTCTTTTTTGATTTTAAATATTTTCTCGGCGGCGTTGTTAAAAACAAGTATTTTAAAATTGTTGTCATAGGCCATAACTCCG
Organism: Candidatus Colwellbacteria bacterium RIFCSPHIGHO2_02_FULL_45_17; assembly: GCA_001817685.1. Classification (GTDB taxonomy): domain Bacteria; phylum Patescibacteriota; class Minisyncoccia; order UBA6257; family Colwellbacteraceae; genus 2-02-FULL-45-11. The sequence goes on along the minus strand of MHIV01000035.1, from coordinate 12,954 downwards.
TCGCTTAAATTCGCGACTATACCCTCGAGTCTACTAGAGGACCCCTTTCTTGCGAGGTTGGCTTTGGCAAGATGGTAGCCGCTCCAGAATATTACCGACCCCAACACCATAAGCGCCACGAGGTGAAATGTCGCCCACAGAGGAGATAGGTAATTAAAATCTGCTATGAGAAGAACCGCCGCGATTACCAAGAAAACCCAAAAGAACCGTAGCTCTGCCGATTTTAAATATGTCGCTGTGTTCTCTTGGGGCATCTCTGGTTTATGTTAAGCATTATATCTCTGGGGTAGGTCGTTCTCAATTCGGCTTTCCAGTGTATTTGAACCCAGCTTCTTGGCATAAAGAATAGCTTTCTCTTTTAGGAAAGACTTTGTGATGTCTATATCTTCGAGCTCAACTTTTATATCTACGTTTGTGTCGAGCGTTGCGAGCCGCTTAGACAAAAGAGCCTGGTCTTTATAATCTACGAGTTTTCTACGCAATTTTTCATCGCTCATTCCGATTTCCTCTATATCCTCAAACATTTTCTCGAGCGTGCCGAATTCCTTTATGAGTTTTGAGGCGGTCTTCGGACCAATGCCCGGAACTCCCGGGATGTTATCTGATGTATCTCCCACCAACCCCTTATAGTCAGCTAGTTTCTCTGGAGTGACCTCGAATCTTTCTATTACCTCGCTTTTACTATACGTGGCGGTTTCGCTAATGCCTTTTTTGGGAAACTCAACTACTATGTCGTCTCCGTCGACTACCTGAAGAGTGTCGAGATCGCCGGAGAGAATAATCGCTTGTACTTTTTTCCCCCCGAATTTTTTGGCCATCGTTGCGACAATGTCATCAGCCTCGAAGCCCGCTAGATCAAATGTTTTTATGCCGAAGGCTCCAAATAAGTTGTGCGCTTCTTTAAGCTGTACGATTAAATCGTTCGGTGTCGGAGTGCGGGTGGCTTTATATTCCTTATATTCCTTCTCTCTTAGGGTTGGCTCCGGCCTGTCGAACGCAGCCGCCGCATATTTTGGCGGCCGCTCGCGTAGAACTTTTATGAGAACGCTTGCGAGCCCGTAAAGAGCCCCAGATGGATGGCCGTCGGGCGTTTTGAATGGTGGCAGCGCGTGGAACGAACGATGTATCAACGAATTTGCGTCAATCAATAGTAATTTCTCTCTCGTCTCGCTCTTTTCCATATTTAAACTTTACCCAAATAGTCTCCTTAGGTAAAACCTTCTTAATCCTATCGGCCCACTCAACCAGCACAATATTTGAGGGTTCTTTTAGAACATCCCTGATATTTATACCCCTAAGGTCTTTTTCGTCCTTTATGCGATATGCATCTACATGAAAAATATTTTTAAAAATCTTGTTGTTTATAGCAAATCGCCGAAGGATTAAAAAAGTTGGACTGGTTATGCGTTTTTTAACTCCCATGGACCTAATAAAAGATTTTATAAAAGTTGTCTTGCCGGCGCCGAGATCTCCGATTAGCCCCAAGACAGTGGCGCCCTGTGTGGGCCTGGGTCTTTTTGGGTTTTCGGCGATGTTTCTGGCAAGTGCCCGAGTTTTAGCCGGACTTTTTGTTATATAGCGCTTCATTTCTCTTCGCTTCTTTTTAAGATCGCCCCTATTAAAATACTTGCCGCGAGGGCTATCACGATTGCTACCATCACTATTGAGAAGCTTCCCTCCGAGACAATCTTGTCGTCCCCGCCCAGGGCGAGCTGCTCTAGAGTAGTTGTTTCCGCTTTCTCTTTTCTTGTCGATTCTACGAAGCGGCTCGCGATTATAATCTCGTCATCGCTCGCCTCGGTGTAAGAAATACTATCTACTGTTTCTCCGCTAGCGCTTAATAGGTAAAGCGTATCCCCGTTGTTGTTTAGAGCGATTCCGGTGAGCGAGCGCGGAAGGACAATCTCTGTGTTTTTCGGAGCCAGCGTCGTAAGTGAATAGGCCTTGCCGCCTGCATCTTTAATCACCCAGCCAGATAAATTAATATCTTCTTCTCCCGAGTTCACTAATTTTATCCACTCGCCACTTGTGTCATCCCCAGCTGGGTTCGGTAAAATCTCCTTGAGATAGACCATCTAAAGAAGCCTGGCTTTCGCCACGCCTCCCAAGTGCTCTATGGCGGCTCTCTCAACAACACGTCCTCCTGGAGTGCGGCGCAGGAATCCGATTCTCATAAGATACGGCTCATATACGTCTTCAACTACCCCCCTGTCTTCGTTTAGCGCAGCCGCTATTGTATTAATTCCTACGGGGCCGCCATCGAATTTGTCTATTATTGCCTTCAAGAAGGCTCTATCGTAATTCTCGAGCCCCAGCTCGTCTATCTCAAGAAACTCGAGGGTTTTCCTTGCGATATCTCCCGTAACTTTTTTCTCATTGTGCACTTCTATATAATCACGAGCTCGTTTTAGCAAACGATTCGCGGTCCTCGGCGTGAATCTCGATGCCTTTGCCAAAATTTCAATTGCTTCTGTGTCTATACCCACACCCAAAATTTTTGCTGAGCGCTTAATTATTTCTTCGATATCCTTTTCCTCATAGTAATCGAGCTTAAAAGTTGCTCCGAATCTAGCTCTAAGCGGCGCAGAAAGAAGATTGACCCTCGTCGTAGCGGCAATCAAAGTGAACGGTGGCAAATCAAGCGTGACGCTTCTCGCCCCTGGCCCTTTACCTATAACAATGTGAAGTTTTCTCGACTCCATGGCCGGATAGAGAATTTCTTCTATCATTCTGTTTAACCTATGAGCTTCATCTACAAATAGTATTTCGTTCTCTTCTAGGTTACTGAGAATCGCTGCGAGATCTCCGGCCCTCTCAATTGTGGGACCAGATGTAACTTTAATACTCGCGCCCATTTCGCGAGTCACGAGCCTTGCGAGCGTGGTCTTCCCGAGCCCAGGTTGCCCATAGAAAAGAAGGTGATCGATTGGTTCGTTCCGCTTTTTCGCGGCTTCGATAATTATGTGAAGGTTCCTCTTTACTTTTTCCTGCCCCACATAATCAGACCAGCTCTCCGGTCGAAGGATGGTATCTATGCTCTGATCTTCATTATGTTGTTTGCTTTTGTCAGCCATTATTGACAGTGTTTGTAAATTATGTTATAAAGTCTGCATGGGCAGAGATCTGCGGGTATAAATTGTGTTCTCTCCTAGCTTTTAGGACAGCTCAGCTCCGGCTTGGCTAATCCTCAGAGGGAATACATTTTTGGGTCATTCCAAAATCTATAGTTTTTAGTTTTACCCGCAGATCTCTGCCTTTTACCATTCAATGGGGCCAGTGGCCCGCTCAATCTCGTCGAGGGTGGTTATGCCCTGAAGTGCCTTTACAATCCCGTCTTTCTGCATTAAAACCATGCCTTGTTTTTCGATGGCCATAGCTTCTATGTCGTGCTCTGTGGTCTTTTCTCTTATCAAAGAATCTATCTCGTCACTCACTTCGAGGAGCTCCATTATCGCTATTCTTCCTAAAAATCCGCCGTCGCACAGGTCGCATCCTACAGCCTTGTGCAAGCCCACCTCCATACTCTCACGTGCCACTCTTTTCGGCAAGTCCTTTTTAAATTTATCTATTTTCGCTTGTAGCTCTTTGTCCACCGCAACCATCTTTTTACATGATTCACAAAGTCTTTTAACCAACCGCTGGGCTATTACAAGTGTCACTGCGGGGCCTATCGTCGATGATCTCACTCCTAAATCCGTTAGTCTTGGTATTGCTCCTGCGGCGTTATTTGTGTGAAGAGTAGATAAGACTAGGTGTCCGGTTAGCGCGGCATCGATGCTCACCTTGGCCGTTTCTGTGTCTCTAATCTCCCCGACCAAAATTACGTCCGGGTCTTGTCTTAGAATTGACCTTAGGCCCAAAGCAAATGTGTAATTCTTCTCTTTGTCTGTTTGCGTCTGCTCGACTCCATCGATGTGATACTCGATTGGATCTTCGATTGTGATTATTTTTATTTTTTCCGTGTGAAGTTTCTTCAAAAAAGCGTAAAGCGTCGTCGTTTTTCCAGAGCCGGTTGGGCCAGTTACGAGAATCATTCCGTTCGGGCGCTTAAGCTCTTCTTTTATCAATTCTTCGTCGTCTTTTCTTAGGCCCAAGTCTTTTAGCTCAAGTGCTATTACGCTCGGGTCAAGTACTCTCATTACAACAGCCTCACCGAACTCCGCCGGGACAACAGACGCTCTTACTTCTATTGCGCCGCTTGCGCTCTTTATTGTAAATCTGCCGTCCTGGGCTGTGTCCCTAACGTTTAATTTCAGACCGGCCAGAAGCTTGATTCTGCTTATGAGAAGCTCTGACTGTCTTTCTTCAAAACCTGTTATGTCCTTTAGGTCTCCGTCGATTCTAAACCGGAGGAGCGATTTCTTCTCAGCTTTGCGCTCAATGTGAATATCTGATGCTCTTAGCTTAAGTGCTGCTCCCAGAACATAGCCAAGTAGTGTGCTGGTGGCCGTTTTTGGATCGGCTTTTTTGAAAAACTCGGCTACGTCGTTTTTGTCTTTAACCTTTCTTCTTATTTCTTCGATTGTATTTTCCTCGAGCCTTACTTCTTCCGAAACTTCACTTCTTTCATCTCCACTTTTCGCTAATGAGTATTTCTCCCATATCTCGTCAAGCTTCGTCTTCGTTGTTATAAAAACAGTGGGGGTAAATCCCTCTTTCTTTAGAGACTCTATGGCCTCGTTGGTTTTGCCGTTCCTCGTTGTCTCCGCCAGCACAGTTATCTCGTTGCCGTCTCTCCCTACCACCGCCACCCGAGCTTCCCTGGCGACCTCTTCCGGAAGAACGATAAGCGCTTCTCTAATCGGGGCTGCGGCGTCTTTCAGATACAGCACTCCCTCTTCTTTAGCGCGTCTCATAGCATCACGCTCCTCGCTTTCTCTTTTTGCGATTTCGATTTGCCCTGGGACGGAGTTCCTACTAAATCTCATAGCTCTAACTTATAATATGTTTGGACATATCAAATTGCAAAATAATGTCGGGGCATAATAAGTGGTCAAAAATTAAACACAAGAAAGCGACCGAGGATAGTGGCAAGAGTAAGCTTTTCTCAAAGCTAGCAAAAGAGATTGCAATTGCCGCGCGCCATGGATCAGATCCGCAATTCAACCCCACCTTGCGAAGCGCGATTGACCGAGCTAGAAAACAAAACATGCCACAAGTGAACGTAGAAAGGGCCATTAAAAAAGCCGAGGGGGGCGGGGACCTCGAGCCCATACTTATAGAGGCCTATGGTCCGGATGGAATTGGAGTTATTGTTGAGGGTGCAACCGACAACAAGAATAGAACTATCGGGGAGGTTCGGGTGATTCTAAAAAAGTACGATTCCAAAATCGCTGAGCAGGGGGGCTTAGCGTGGTCCTTCGAAAAAAAAGATGGTGAGTATGCAGCAAAGTTTCCCCGGGAGGTTTCGGAGGAAATTGGGAATAAAATCTTCTCATTACAGGACGAGCTGGAAGAAATGGACGACATCCTTGCTGTTTATACCTCCATTAAACAGCAGCAATAATGATTATTCTGGGAATAGATCCAGGTACCGTGAGGGTTGGTTATGGCTTGATAGAAAAAGATCGTGGAATCAGGGCCGTGGCATACGGGCTTATCGGAGATAAAAGCAAAAACTCAACCGGGCGGTTGGTTTATATTGGGAATGAGATTAGGGCTCTGATAAAAAAATACAAACCGGACGTCGTAGGCATTGAACGGGTATATTTTTCTAAAAATAAGAGGACCGCACTCGCTGTTGCCGAGGCTAGGGGGGTGATAGTCTTTGTTTCGGAGGGCCTTGGCGTCCCAGTCCTCGAGTTCTCTCCGACTGATATCAAAAGTGTGGTTGCTGGCGACGGGAGATGTGATAAAAGAGCGCTCAAAAAAATTGTGGCCATGACTCTCGGGGTGAAAGATATAGCCGGGCCCGATGACATATCCGATGCCCTAGCCGTGGCAATTAGAGCCTCGTTCGAATATTCGAAATAATGGGGTTGACATAAAACAAACCTTCTATATACTTCGTCCGTAAATAAAAAGGTCGTTTATAGTAAATATTCAAATGTTGGAAGCGCAAGAGATTATTCTCGCCCAAGACGAAAGCGAGACTGACGACTCCGAAGAGGAAGAGGCTGACACGGAATCTGACGACGCGGACGAGGAGGTGAAGGTGGAGGACGAGGACGAAGCCGACGATATGTAAAAACAAACCGCCCTACTGGGGCGGTTTGTTTTTTTACTGATATAATGTGAGTTATGAATATGAGGAAGTGGTTAAGCCAAAAGAGAGTCTGGGCCCAGTTACTGATCGCAGCTGGTGGTCTTTTTGTAGCGACTCTCGTTTTTTTCTTTAATGCGGTTAGGTCTCTTCCGGACCCCGGAGAGATTGCAGACATTCAAGTCTCGCAGTCCACGAAAATTTATGACAGAGAGGGGGAGGCCCTGCTCTATGAGATATATGCAGAGGAGAAAAGGACGATTATCAGCTCGGATGACATTCCGGACCTTGTGCGGGAGGCCACAATTAGTATTGAGGATGATTCATTTTATGAACACCCGGCATTCGACTGGCGCGGTGTCGCAAGGGCAGTTGTTGTCAACTTGATTAGAGGCAGAGTCGTGCAAGGGGGGTCAACTATCACACAACAATTAGCCAAAAATACCTTTCTAACTAACGAACGAACTATTTCGAGAAAGATAAAAGAGCTAGTCCTCGCCGTAAGGCTGGAGAAAGAATATACAAAAGACGAAATCCTAGATTTGTATTTAAATCAGGTTCCTTATGGCCACAATGCGTATGGAATAGAGGCCGCTTCTAGAATATTCTTCGAAAAATCCGCTAAAGATTTAACTCTCAACGAGATAGCGGTCCTCGCCGCACTTCCGCAATCACCAAGCTACTACTCACCATGGGGAAGCCACGTTGACGAATTAGAGAAAAGAAAAAACCTAGTGTTGCGGCGTATGCGCGAGCTAGATTATATAGACGATGTCGAGCTCGAATCCGCATTGGAGGTAATGCCAGAGATCGCAGACCAACCAGAAACGGGTATTTCTGCTCCCCACTTTGTTATACACATACAGGACTACCTCCGCGACAAATACGGCGAGGATGCGCTTAGAATCGACGGCCTAAAAGTCATAACGACTCTAGACCGAGAGCTCCAGGAAATCGCCGAGGATGCAGTTTTAACGAACGTTGAGAGGAACAGCGAGCTCTACGGGGGCGAGAACGGCGCGCTTGTTGCAATCGACCCGCAGACCGGACAAATACTCGCAATGGTCGGGTCTAAGGACTACTTTGGCGATCCGGTCCCGGAGGGATGCACCCCAGGGACAAATTGCAGATTCGAAGGAAACTTTAATGTCGCAACGCAGGGGCTAAGACAACCCGGGTCTGCCATAAAGCCCTTTGTGTATTTAACCGCCATGCAACAAGGGTTCACTCCGGACACTGTTATATGGGATGTTCCAACGGAGTTTTCGGTTTCATGTCCTGGAATTGTAAATTTCAGCAACAGAAATCCTGCGTGTTATCACCCACAAAATTATAGCCAGACGTTCTCGGGGCCGGTCGTAATGAAGGAGGCTCTCGCTCGATCTATAAACGTCCCAGCCGTTCAAACTCTTTATCTCGCTGGGCTAAACAACACCATAGAGACGGTTTCAAAGCTCGGTATAACAACCTTGAACGACCCCAGCAGGCTTGGTCTATCTCTCGTCCTCGGTGGCGGAGAAGTGAGGCTAGTTGAGCTTACCGGTGCATATGCGGCCCTTGCCGCAGATGGCGTATATCGCAAGCCGGTTAGTGTTTTAAGGGTCGAGAATGCCGCAGGAGAGGTTCTCGAAGAATATAAAGACGATGGGGTCCAGGCCGTTGACCCGCGCGAAGTTCGCATTATAAACGATATTCTATCGAGTGTTGAGCTTAGGTCGGGGCTTTTCTCTGCTAGTCTCCCATTAACCCAAGTCCCCGGACACCAGGTCGCGCTTAAAACTGGAACCACAAATGACTACGTTGACGCGTGGGCGTTCGGATACACTCCGAACTTAGCTGTCGGTGTTTGGGCCGGGAATAATAATAGAGATTCTCTCACAAGTAGGGGGAGTAGTATATTGGCGGCCGTTCCTATGTGGCACAGCTTCGCCTCCAAGGCGCTTGCCGGCAAGCCGTTATCAACTTTTGAGAGGCCCGTGCCTATTGTTTCTAGTAATCCAGTGCTTAATGGCAAGCTTATAGAGGGTAGTCTTCATACAATTCTTTACTATCTCGGCCGCCGTGACGACCCACAATTTCCCAATTGGGAGACTGGCGTACAAAGCTGGCTTCAGACAAACAGCGTAGATAGAAGAAAATTCGAGCTCGTAGATGAATCCTCTATTGAGAATCCACCGGCGGAAGGAAAAATAGAAATAGAACCTATCTCTCCGGAGAATGGCTCGTTCGTGAGTGGCCCCGTGGATGCGCGTTTTAGAATTATCTCGGAAAAAGACATCTCAAGTATTGAGGTTTACCTAAACGGGGAGTTGGTGGGACAAACCTCCGATGTCCCACATCGCGATTTCACGTATGGGGTTGAAATAGACCAGGGCCTTCTTGTGCTTCAAAATTCTATAGTTGTGCGCGTCACGGATGAAGATGGTCTTCGGGGCGAAGAGAGTATTATCGTTTTTAAGTAGTGCCTTACGAGGGCTTTATCGGCATTAAAATATAGAAATACGAATCATCGCCAGGGTCCTTTATAAGGGCTGGCTTGTCGCTGCCGTTTAGCCCAAGCATTATCTCTTTTCCAACCGTTGCGCGAACGCCGTCCAATAAGTATTTCCAGTTGAAGATAGACTCTACCGCCGGGCCGTCTATCTTCGCTGGGATTAAATATCTGTTCTCGCCGACTGCGTTGTCGCTCGAATAAATTTCGATAACTTTTTTGTCGTTAGTTTTTACTCTTACGTCGTTCGATTTGCTGGCAAATGAGCTCGCGAGTTTTAGCGCATTAATTAGCTCTTCTTTCTTAATCGATATTTTTGTGTCTATCTCTTTCGGGACAATGGGGTCATAGTCTGGGAACGATCCCTCCACAAGCCTCGAGATAAGCGCGGTGCTTTCAGTCTCGAAGAGTATTTGGTTGTTCTCTATGTAGAAAGAGACCGTCTCCTCGTCGTCTATAACCCTCACTAGCTCCTCGGAGGTTTTTATGGGGACTGTTACTTCAAAGGGTTTTCTATCTTTCATCTTCACTTGGTTGCCAAGAATCTTTGCCTCCGCGAGCCTAAAGCTGTCTGTCGCGGCCAATCTTAGCGACGAGGCCTCTCCCTTGAAAAGCACGCCCGATATTTCTGGTCTCAGGTCGGTTACCTCCCCAGCGATTACAACCCTTGCGAGAGAATCTTTAAAAACCTGCGTGCCCACTTGAACCTCTCCGCTCTTTTTCTCTATCTTAGGTATTATTGGGAATTCTTTCTCGTCAATTCCCTGAATCGTTGCTGTGTAGTTGTCGGTCTTGAGCTCTAGGTTCCCCTGCTTTGTTTTTTCGAGGTGGATTCGCTCGCTTGCGATATTATTCACGATGTTCGAAATGGTATTAAACGGTACAACCGCGGCGCCTCCCTCTATCACTTTTCCGAAAACGTTTTTAACGATAGCGAGCTCGAGGTTCGTCGCGGAAACTTGTATCTGGCTTCCCTCCGCCCTGATTAGAACGCTTCCAAGAACTGGTAGGTTTAGGTTAGAGCCGATTGCTCTGCCTGCTGTATCCAGTCCGCTTTTTAAATTATTTTTTAATAAAACTAGTTTCACTGTAATTTATTTTCTTTTCTTATTTTTATATCTCTTGTTGTTATTGTAGTGCGGTCTCGTTTTTGTGCATAAGCGTGTTTTTCCTCGATGGCTACTCGCTGTTTTCTTTTGCGATGATCTCGTAAACTGTGGAAAATTTGGTGCGTTGTTGCGGGGCGTCTGTGGAAAAAAGCAAAAAGATTGCCAGCGTTTTTATTTTCTTCACAGGGTTTCCACAAGAAATCAGCATGGTTATACAGTTTTGTTTACCACCTCTTTTATCATCATAATCTTTTGGCTTAAATCGGAGCTTCCCTTAATACCAGAGTCAATTTTTTTGTAGGCGTAAATCGCGGTTGTGTGATCTCGCTTGCCGACCCTATTTGCGATATCTGGGTAAGACATGCTTAGCATGTCCCTGAATAGAAACATTGCTATCTGACGAGGTTCTACGAACTCTTTGTTTCTCGCGCGGCCCAGAAGATCATTCGAAGAAATTTCAAAAAAAGCGGAGACAGCTTTAATAATCTGACTCGGGCTAACTTTGTTCATAGACTGCTGAGTCGCTTCGGCTATTATTCGATCGACCGTGTTGGTATCGAGTGCTTTTTTGTAAGTCGTCTGGTAAAAAAGCAGCTTGTTTAAGATTCCCTCAATCTCTCGGATATTTTTTTGCACCCTTTTTGCAATGATATCAATAGAGCTATCGTCTAGCTCTACGCCATGCTCTTGAAGCTTCGTTTTAATTATGGCTACCCTAGATTCGTATTCGGGGTAACTTATATCTACAATCATTCCTCCTTCGAACCTGGATCGCAGCCGCTCTTCTAGCGTAGGAATCGCGCGCGGCGGCCTGTCGGAGGATATAATTATTTGTTTGTTATTTTCGTGAAGTGCGTTAAAGGTGTGGAAAAACTCTTCTTCGGTTTTCTCTTTTCCGCCGATGAATTGAATGTCGTCAATTATTAAAACATCGACGTCTCTATAATTCTTTTTAATTTCTTCTGCGCGTCCATTTCTTATCGCCCAAACCACATCGTTGGTAAATTTTTCGGAGGTAACATATTTTACACGGACCGCGTCTTTGTAAAGACTCATAATTTCGTTGCCCGCGGCTTGGATGAGGTGGGTTTTCCCCAGTCCGACGCCGCCGTAGATGAATAGGGGATTATATTTGACACCAACGTTTTCAATAATTGCGGCGGTTGCGGAGTGTGCGAGCTCGTTGAACGGACCGACGATAAAAGAATTCAGCGTGTAGCGCGGGTTTAGGTTTGTTTTCGGGTCGACGCGCATTTCCTGAAAAGCTAACTGTCCATCGCCAAAACCGATCGGTGCTCTTTTTACGATTTTTTGCCTCAGCGGTTTTTTCGAGAGATTTCCCTCCACAACATACTCGACTTTTTTAATAGAACCGCTCAAGTCCCTCATAGATCCAAGGATTAATTTGTGGTATTTAACTTCCACCCACTCCTTAGCGAAGTTGTTCGGGAGGGCTACCATGGCTATGCCGTCCTGGTTTTCAACAAGGCGGCTGTTTTTTAGCCAAGTGAGGAAATTGGGCCGTGAGATCTTCAACTCTATATCCGATAACACTGCTTGCCAAAGCTCTTCCCGATCATTCATACGACTATCTTAACGGACGGGGCGGCCAAGTCAACTAGAAGACAGTGCCATAAGTTGTTAGTTTGCTGTGGACAACTTTTCTCGAGGAACTTAACAATTTCACTCCAGGTGTCTATAATGGAGTTCGCTATGCCTAAAAGAACATACCAACCGAAAAAAAGAAGAAGGGCGAGAAACCACGGCTTCTTAAAGAGAAATAGTAGTCCAGGGGGGCGAAATGTTTTGAAAAGACGCAGAGCAAAGGGCAGGGCGCGACTGACCGTCTAATGCTCGGGAAGAAATACCGCGTATCCGTACAGGACTTTCCCCGCAAGGCAAAAACCGCTTATAGCGGAAAGCTTTTTGTCGTAAAGAAGTCCCCGAACACGCGTCGTCACTGCAGGGTTGGCGTAATAGTCGGAAAAAACTCTGGCAAAAAGGCGACGAGAAGAAACAAGACAAAAAGAATTATTATGGACGCGTTTCGCGAGAGCGGTAACGTACTTAATACTCCGGGAAACGACTATCTTGTTATAATGAGTTCTTCTGATAAACTTGACGACGCGGATTATAACGCCGGCCTAAAGGAAGAGATTATCACCGCGCTCGATAAATTGCGAAAATGATTTCAGGATTTTTTAGAACAGTCTTATCTCAACCACTTTTCAATGCGCTTGTACTGCTTTACGAGCATGCCTCTTTCGGTGATCTCGGAATCGCCATCATATTCTTAACAATTATCGTCCGAATTATTTTATTTCCGCTTTTTCACAAAACGGCCAAGCACCAAAAAATTGCGCAGAAAATCCAGCCCGAAGTTAAAAAAATCCAAGAGAAACACAAGAACGATAGAGAGGCACAAACAAGAGAGCTCATGGAGCTCTATAAAAAGAACCAAGTAAATCCGCTGACGCCAATTTTACTCTTAGTAATTCAGCTCCCGATACTATTCGCGCTCTACAAAATATTTATAAACGGTCTTTCGGAGGGGAGCTTCGCCCTCCTTTATTCATTCGTCCCCGCGCCAGAGACTATTTCTCAATTATCCTTCGGGGTTATTCAATTGAATGCAGTTAGTATCCCGATAGCAATTTTGGCCGCAGCGACGCAGTATATCCAGGGCAGGCTAGCAATGGCGAGAGCAAAGGGGCAAGACGCACTTCCCGCTCAGGCCAGGAAAATGGCCAAAATAAGCATTTATGCCGGCCCGACTATCGCTCTTTTGGTTCTCACGCGATTTCCTGCGGCCGTCGGCCTGTATTGGCTTACCAGTACAGTTTTTTCTATAATACAGCAGATAATAGTCAACAAATCTGTCCACGAGGAAAAATGAACGAGCTTCAGACAAAAATACATACAATGGTTACGCTTATGGGATTTAGCGATCTAAGGGTGGACGTTGATGAGGAGTCGCGGAAGTTTATGATTTTTATAAACGACCGAGTCGTCGGTAGGGAAAGCTTGCCCATGCTCGTTTTGAATCTTGAGAGAATTGCGAGACTTATGGCAAAGAAGCTAGACCACCCGCCGATTATAATAGACGTTAATCACTATAAGAAAGAAAGAGAGGGGTTGATTGTAAAACTTGC
>MHIV01000034.1 GCA_001817685.1 Candidatus Colwellbacteria bacterium RIFCSPHIGHO2_02_FULL_45_17 | reverse complement strand
AGGCAAAGAAGAGAAGGGAGGCCATCGAGATTTATGGAAAAGCTGGACGTCACGATCTTGAGGGGAAAGAGAAGGAGGAGCTTGCTATTATTGAGTCGTATTTGCCTCCGGCACTTGGAGATTCAGAGATAGAAGAAATAGTTAGAAAGGCTATATCCTCTGGGGCAGAAGATTTTGGTAAGGTTATGGGTGCTGTTATGAAGGAAGTCGCAGGGCGTGCTGATTCAAGAGTCGTAACTGAAATAGTAAAGAAAAACCTAGGTGGAGGGGAATGAGGTATCAGTTTTAAGTCTCTCTAGGCGATTCGGTAAATTAGAGCGAGATGTTCTTCAAGCCGCGCTTTTTTTCTTAGGTACGTTAGGTAAAAAAAGCGTGAGTATAGATGTCTTTTTAGTTAATGAGAGGAGAATGCGTGCCATCAACAAAAAATATAGGGGGAAGAATTCTTCTGCTAACGTTCTTGCGTTTAAAGAGCCTGATGATTTTCCGCGCTTGCCAAACCACACAATGAGATTGGGAGAGGTATACCTAAGCCCTGCGTACATAAAAGAGCACGACGAGGAATTAGATTACATGCTTTTACACGGCATACTGCACCTAGCTGGTTTTAACCATGAAAACAAAAGTGATAGAATTAGAATGGAAAAAATTGAGGAAGATTTTATTACACAATGGCGCAACAACAAATTTTAGGATTAGACATAGGTTCGGAGACAATAAAAGCAGTTGTAGCTGAGCCGACCTCAGAGGGGAAAATTTTACTTAAAGCTGGCTTCAGAAAGCCATCGCGCGGGTTACGTAAGGGTGTCGTGGTTGATATGGAAAACGCCACAAACACCGTCGGCGGTTTACTAGACAAAGTTCGTGAGACTTCCAAAAGCGCTCTCAAAAATATATATCTTCGTGTTGGGGGATCTGACGTGAGAGTTCAGAGTTCAAGGGGAATAACAGCAGTGTCTCGTGCTAACTCTGAAATTTATAGAGATGACGTAGACCGTGTTGTGCAAGCCTCCGAGGCGGTGAATCTTCCGCCGAATCGGATGATACTCCACACAATAAAGAAAGAATTTATCGTCGATGGCGTCGGAGATATTCAAGATCCACTCGGGATGACTGGTTCGCGGCTTGAGGTTTTAAGTCTGATCGTAGATGCTTTTCAACCCACGATTAAAAATCTTTCCAAATGCGTCGAGCTTGCTGGCGGGAGCATCGGCGGATTAGTTTTCGGCCCATTGGCGGGAGCCGCAACACTTTTGACTGATAACCAAAAAGAACTTGGCGTGATATCGGTTGATATCGGGTATGGTACAACCGGGATTGCGATTTATGAGGAAAACAAACTTTTGCACACCCGCGTCTTTCCGGTTGGAGCTGGGCACATTACAAATGATCTTGCGATTGCGCTAAAAATTCCTGTGGAAGTTGCTGAAAAAGTTAAACTTTCGTACGGATATGCCTCAGCTCAAGGTGCGTCCAACAAGGAGAAAGTAGACCTACAGAGACTAGACTCGAATGTAAAGGGATCACCATCCAGAAAATTTATTTCAGAAGTTATTGAATCGCGACTTCAAGAAATCTGCGAATTGATAAGTAGCGATCTGCGTGCCATAGACAAAGAGAGGCACTTACCGGCAGGTATTGTCATCACCGGCGGTGGGGCAAAACTACCTGGGGTAACGGAATTATTTAGAGATGAGTTAAGGCTTGCCACTCAAGTTGGGTTCCCGAGAGACAAAATTTTTGAGGCAGAATCGAAGTCGATGCTAGAATTTATTGAGTCTCCAGAGTATGCTCTTGTGTTAGGGCTCGTTCTATCCAGCAAGCAAGCGCACGGTAATCGTCTATCATTAAATGGTGGTGGGGTTTCCAAATTTTTTAAGAATTTTTTTAAGAACTTTCTACCGTAGTCTATGGCAAAGAATAAACTAAAGAAAAAGAATATTTCGCGAAGGAGGAAAACCGGAAAGTCCACGAGAAAGACAGCCTCCAGTAGATTAAGAAAGCCAAAGGCCAAGAGAGCTTCAAAGAGAGCCAGCGTGTCGGCTCGTAAAGGTAAACTTGTAAAAAAGAGAAGAAGGTCAGTTTCAAAAAGAAGGGAGAAATTTGGTGTGAGACGAAAGGCCCCCCACACGGATGCGGTGTCAGGCAAGAGCAAGCGTTCTAGTGTGGCGGTTGTTAGGAAGTCTCGAAAAAAATCTCTGCCGAAAAGAATAGAAACTTCACCGAGGCGTGCTTCGTCAAGAAAGCAAAGAGGGGTTAGGCCGCTAATCAAAATAAAAGTTATTGGTGTCGGAGGTGGAGGTGGAAACGCAATTACAAGAATGCGCAGGAATTTCTCAGTTCGTGGTGTTGAGTTTATCGCAATTAACACCGACTTGCAGGATCTGGAGTCCTCCGATGCCCATAAAAAAATACATATCGGGAAGGCTGTTACCAAGGGCATGGGTGCTGGGATGAACCCAGATCTTGGGCAACAGGCCGCCGAAGAAAGTCGTACCGAAATTGCGAACGCCCTCGACGATACCGATATGGTATTTATAACGTCAGGTTTCGGTGGCGGGACCGGAACGGGTGCTACACCTGTTATAGCGGATATTACGAGAGAATTAGGGATACTTACCGTTGCTGTAATCACTAAACCCTTTTCTTTTGAGGGGGCGAGCAGAATGAAAATAGCGGAAGACGGCGTACTAAAGATCAAAGATAGGGTGGATACGCTTCTTGTAATTCCAAACGACAGAATTTTCAGCATCATCGATAAAGATACATCGGTCCTCAAAGCGTTTGAGAAAATCGATGATATCTTAAGGAGCGCCGTACAAGGAGTAGCCGAGATAATTTCTTCATCCGGGTTAGTTAACGTGGACTTCGCGGACATTCGTTCAATCACTGCCGGTGCGGGAATGGCAGTTATCGGCGTCGGTAGCGCAGGTGGCGCAGATCGCGCAGTGAAAGCTATGAACCAGGCAATGAATTCACCCCTGCTCGAGATTTCTATAGATGGAGCGAGAAGTGTTTTGTTCGGAGTAGCCGGCGGTCGTGATATGAAAATGTCCGAGATTAACGAAGCAGCTAAGATTATTATTGATAACGTTGATCCAGGTGCCAGAATTATATTCGGAGCCTACCACGATCGCCGTTTGAAGTCCGGATATCTAAAAATAACTCTAATAGCGACCGGTTTTAACGGAATGTTGTTTAAAAGTGAACCAAGCTCATTAACTTTGTTTAACGACGACGTTGACTTGCTTGAAGATACGGACGACGAGGTTGAAAATTCCTCAAAAAGTGGTAAACACGGTGGGACTTCCGAGAAAGGCCTCTCCGATATTGGTGAAAACGACGAAGAAATTCTAGATACACCTACTTTCCTTCGAAGAAGGGGTCGTAGGAAATAACCTCTTAAGCGAGGAAGTTATTCACAGGTGTGGTTTGTGTCTCCCGTGTGTTAGAATGACGTAACTGGGGTGTCCCCGACACACAAAGCAATTCGATAATCATCCATGATCACGAAAAGCAGACGAGAAGCAATAAACAATTCCTACTCCACCAATGCCATGAAGATGATGCAGAAGCGTTATCTCGGTATCGACAAGAATGGAATACAGGAGACTCCGGTTGATATGCTTCTGCGTGTTGCAAACTCCCTTGCGTCTGTTGAAAAAGATTATGGTTACGATGAAACCTTCGTAAGAAAAACCGCACAGGCGTTTTTTGATGTCATGGCGAACAAAGAGTTCACGCCTGCGGGTAGAACTATGACTAACGCAGGTGCCGACACGCCGATTGTGGCCAATTGTATAGTTTTAGAGATTGAAGATTCGCTCGAGGGTATTTTCCAAACTTTAAAAGAAGCCGCGTTGCTTCAGCAGAAAGGTGCTGGACTTGGATTTGCACTCGATCGTCTTAGGCCTGCCATGTCGGCCGTCGTAACAACAAAAGGATCTTCTTCCGGGCCTGTTTCGTTTTTGAAAATTTATAATGAGGCTTTCGGAATAATTAAACAGCAAGGGAGAACGGGCGCGAATATGGCAATGATAAGCGTTGACCACCCGGACGTGTTGGATTTTATTCGCTCGAAGGAAGTTGAAGGCGAAATTAGGAATTTCAACATCTCTGTTAAGGTTACCGACGAGTTTATGAAGAAGGTTGTTGAAAGTCCTGACGAGCAGTGGTATTGCACTTGGAAGAAAGAGTGGCCAGGTGGGTCTAAAAAAGTTAAGCCTCATAAAATTTTGAGACACCCTAACGGAGTTGTCTATGATGTTGCGGATGTTGATATAACTGTCGGTGAGATTTTCGATGAGATTGTGAACTATGCCTGGACAAACGGCGAGCCCGGAATTGTTTTTATAGACGAAGTTAATAGGACTAACCCCCTTCCAGGACTCGGACCGATTGAAACCTCAAATCCATGCGGAGAGCAATTTCTTCATCCAAATGATAATTGCAACCTAGGGTCTATTAATCTTTCCGCGTTCGTGAAGAACGGTAAGTTTGATTATAAGAGGCTTGAAAAGGCTACGGAGCATGCGACCCGCATGTTGGACAACGTTATAGACCGCTTTGATTTTCCAGTAAAGGCTATTACGGATATGGCCAAGAGAAATAGAAGAATCGGCCTTGGGATAATGGGCTTTGCTGACGCGCTTTATCAGCTCGGCGTTAAATATAACTCCAAGGAGGGGTATAAACTTGCCGAGAAGATGATGGAAACTATACAAAAAGCGTCATATCAAACCTCTCGTGACCTTGCTAAGGATAAAGGAGCATTCCCTAACTATAAGAAAAGTATCTACGCCAAGGGAGTTAAAGTAAGAAATGCGGCTAGAACGACTGTCGCGCCGACTGGCTCTATTTCTATGATGTATGACACATCCTCCGGTGTGGAGCCTAATTTTGCGCTATCGTTTATAAAACAAGACAAGGACGGCGAACAGTATGTCTACCTCAACAAGTATTTCGCAGCCGAGCTTGAAGCAAGAAAATTTAGCCAGGAGGAGATAGAAAAGATTAAAGAGGAAGTTGTAAGAACTGGCTCGATTCAGCACTTGGACGAATTACCGCAAGATTTGCGCGATACCTTCGTTGTCTCGATGGATATTGCTGGAGGTGACCACGTTAAAATGCAAGCGGCGTTCCAGAAGCACGTAGACAACTCTATCTCAAAGACAATCAATTTTGCGAACAGCGCGACTAAGGATGATATAAAAGAAAGTTATATCCAAGCTTGGAAGTTGGGCTGTAAGAGTTGTACGGTCTATCGCGATGGTAGCCGCACCATACAGGTTTTAAACATAGGAGAAAGTGGAGATATAACTTCTCTCACTGAAGATCCGAAAAATACAAAGAGGAATAATGCTACTGTCGTAGAAACGAAGGCTGTTATGGGGGGAGAAGTACAATCCGGTATTACTCCGCGCACTCGTCCTGATTCACTTGTTGGAAAAACATACAGACTAAAAACTGGCTACGGAAAACTTTATGTCACGGTTAACAACGATGAGTACGGCAGGCCATTTGAGGTTTTTGCAACTATCGGCAAAAGCGGAGGCTTCTTCCAGGAACAGTCAGAGGCTATCTGCAGAATGATTTCGCTCGCACTGCGTTCTGGCATAGAACTCGGAGAAATTTTAGATAATTTGAAGGGAATCCGGGGACCTATGCCGGTTATGACAGAAAACGGTACAATTCTTTCTTTACCAGATGGAATCGGAAAAGTTTTGGAGGAGCACCTCGGTGTTACACGTCCCTCCAGTGTTGATAATATTAGTATAGATATCAGTGCCGAGATTGTTGAAGAGGAGAAAATTACTGTCGGCGCACCTAAGCAACTAAACCAGAAACACAGAGACATGGCCGATTATGGATTTATGCCAGGATGTCCAGATTGTGGGACCAAGCTTGTTATGGAAGAGGGGTGCGTGAGCTGTAAGAACTGCGGCTACAGCAGGTGTATGTAGGAAAAATAAGTGCTTTTGCATGAACGCGCCGGTCTGACCGGCGTTCTTATTTTTGCTTCCTTAGCTCAGTTTCGTTAAATATGAGTCCATCGTGTAGCTCTATAATTCGGTCGGTCAACTTTGCATATTCTTGTTCGTGAGTGACCATAACCACGGTTTGACCATCCTTGTTAAGCGCTATCAATAGGTCGAGCACCTGCTTGGCGTTGACTAAATCTAGGTTGGCGGTTGGTTCGTCGGCGAATATAATCTTGGGTTTATTGACGATTGCCCTTGCCACACTTACTCTCTGCTGCTCACCGCCAGATAGCTGGCCAGGTAAATTCCCAAGGTGAGCGCCGAGGCCAACTTTTTCCAAGACCTCCTCTGCGGACTCGTAAGCTTTTCTTTTCTCCTTGCCCTGCATAATCGCGGGGAGGGCAACGTTTTCTTGTGCGGTTAGTTCTGGGAGTATCGCATAATCCTGGAATATGTATCCCATGTTCATTAAGCGGAATTCGGTTTTTTCTCTGTCGCTAAGCTTAGATACATCTTCTCCGTGAATAATTATTTCTCCCTCCGTCGGTGTATCGAGCAATCCAAGCTGATAAATCAGCGTACTTTTCCCAGCGCCCGAACGTCCTATAATTGATACAAACTCACCGTCCGCAACGTTTATATCAATTCCCTTTAGGACCGTTATAAATCCGGATCCGCTGCTAAATTTTCTGATTATTCCAGTGGCTTTTATCATTTTATCTACCTAGGATTGAGTCGAGCGTGTTTTTTCTAATTATGATTTTTGCAGGTACATAGCCAGCAATAAGAGTTGTCACAAACAGCAGCAAAACTCTTAGAATCGTCTGGCCGATAGGTGCAACAAACACGCCGTCGCTAAAAGGAAGACTGATTGGGTTCTTTCCAAAATACGGCACGAGAACTGCGTAAACGAGTATAAGTCCAACTAATGTTCCGGCCGCCGCATATACAAGAGACTGGAAAATATAAGAGATTTCGATTGCACTTCCGTCAATGCCTATGCCCTTCAATATGCCGATGTATTTTCGTCTGCTGATAGCATTTATAAAAATAACGATAAAGATTGTTATAGAAGCCACCACGAGTCCGATGCTTCCTATTACGGAACCTAGGAGGTTAAACGTATTTGTAATATCTTGTACGAATTGTGGCTGGGACTCCTTCGCTGTTTGAATAAACCCGAATTCGCTTGCTCCGGTAGCGGCCAAAATACTCTTTACGCGATCTGCATCGTTGGGATCGTTGAGGCGAATCGCTATTTCGTCGACGTTTAGATCATTTCTACCAATAATTTTTCGGAGCTCGGTGTCGTTTATGTAAACACGCATAGTCACCTGGTCGACTTTGCTCTGAATTATCCCCTTGATGGTGACATTTCTCTCGACTCCATTGATGTTGATTCTGACTTCCGAACCTAGATCAGCGTTCTTAAGAAAGAATAGAAAATCTCCGCCAGCCCCCACAAACCTAGAGTATTTTTCAAGGAGATCTGCGCCGACGACTATAGAGTCCGTATCGCCGGGCTCTAAGAATTCTCCAGCCAGTAGCAAGGATGGAAGTCTGGTCGTTTGACCCTCGTTGGCAGGGTCTATGCCAACGAAAGTTGTTCCTACTAAATTGGGTACGTCGGTCTGACTTATTTTTTCTTTGAAGCTCGCTTCCATAGTACCGGATTCTTTATATCGAGCTGAATATGACTTTACTTCCGGGAGACTTTCGATTGTTTTTATAAGCGATTGGCTGTGCTCAATGAATTCTTTATCAGTGTAATTGGATACGAATACGTCCCCAGTGTACTCTGCGATGTAACCGCGGTTGATTCCCTCAACAACACCGACCAAAATACCACTGACCGACACGAGATTTAAGAATGTTAAAACCATTATTAGGACGATGAGTGCTGTCGCCCAAATACTGGCACGTCTAAGCTGGCGGATTGCTAGAAAAAATCCGACCCTCAGCTGGTTCATATTATTTCGCTACGGTTATTACAATCCGATCACCCTCCTCTATGCCGCTAATAATCTCTACAAATCCATCAGAGCCCGCGACGCCCGTTTCAACATTTACCTCGATAACCTCTGCTCTTCTACCTTCGCCGACTAGAACGTTCACTTTTTTGATGCCAGCAACTTCGAAGATCGAACCTCTCGGCACTCCTATAACTGAGTTTCTTGTCTCTCCAAGCGCTCTTATATTAGCGGTCATCCCTGATCTTATTCTCTCATCGTTTTTGTCGAAAAGGAGCGTGGCTTTGTAATTTGGCACTCCGCCAACTATTGTCTCTGCGGGGTCGATTGTGACAATATGAGCTTCGAATATTTCTTTTTCCCCGTATGCGTCGAGTGTTATGTCTGCACTCGCGCCAACACTAACTTCCGCGAGTTCTACTTCGGGAATGTTTGCCTTAACTTCAAAACTCGAAGCTGAAATTACTGATACGAGCGATGTATTTGCAATCGCTGTTTCCCCGGTAACCGCTTCTTGTCTTGTTAGTACGCCGTTAATCGGGGAGCGCATTATAGTCTTTTCTAACTGCGCTTTATAATTATCGGCGTTTGCCTCTGCGGCCCTTACTCTCGCTTCCTGTGCCGCCACGTCGTTGTCGTCCGCTACGGAAATCTTGTTGAGCGCAATTGCTTGAGTTAGGTCATTAATGTTGTCTATCGCCGTCGATACGTTGGTCTGTGCAGTAGCCATATTTGTTCTCGCCGTATCAAGTGTTGAATCTTCAACTGAACATGTCGTCGCAAGCACTTCATTTATGGCATTTACCGTTTTTTGAATTAAGTCGAGGTGTCTTGTTGCGTTGAACAGCGCGACGTCCAATTCGTCGGTCGAAGGATTGCCGGTTTCTAATGTTTTCAATTCTTTATTCCATCGCTCAAGCTCGAGCTCGGCCTCAAGCCGCAGGTTTTGAGCATTATTTTTCCTTATCGTATCGCATGGATTGAACGTAAGATAGTAATTTGAATATTTAGACCCGCTAAATATGCTCGAAGATTTTGCCCTTACTGCATCTTCTGACTTTGCCAATGCATCGTCTATCGTATTTAGAGCGTTGCTATAACTATTCGACAATTCCTGTTCTGTATTAGCGGTCAATGTGTTTAGCGTTGCAACCTCAATATCCGCTTGTGCCTCCGCCTGGTTTAGGAGAGCTATGATATCGCTATTTCTTAGCGTTACGAGTGTCTGTCCGGCCTTCACTTCATCTCCAACATCTGCAAAGACTTGGGAAATTGTACCTGGCTCTTCGAATGCCAAATCTACATCCTCTGCCGCCTTAACACTGCCTGCTACTTCGACCTCCTGTACTATGTCTCTTCTCTCTGCGGTTACGAAGGTATACTGCCCATCTCCGTCGCTTATAGCGGCGAACATAATCACGCCAAACGTCACAATACCTATACCGATTGAGAGTATCGGTTTTTTCTTGGCAAGTTTTATAAATTTCCGGTTTAAGCTCAATATTTTCTTAGTCACGGACTCAATTTTACACCGTCAAGGGAAAAAATTGTAGGACTACTGTGTAGTATAATCATTACATGACGAGGCTACTGAAATTTCCTAAAGGATTCTATTGGGGTGCGAGTACTTCTTCCCATCAGGTGGAGGGAGGCAACAAAAATGACTGGACAGTTTGGGAAAAAGAAAATGCAGAACGGCTTGCCCGTGAAGCAAGGGATTTCTGGGAGCCGTGGCAGAAAGAGAAATTTCCCGAAATGTTCGATCCGAATAACTACATTTCCGGGAGGGCGTGCGATCATTATAATCGCTACGAAGAGGACTTTGACTTTATGAAAGATCTTGGGATGAACGCACACAGACTTTCTATTGAGTGGTCGCGAATCGAACCGGAGAAGGGGAAGTTTGACGAGAAAGAAATCGAGCACTATCGAAAAGTGATTTATGCGCTTCGTCGGCGGGGAATTGAGCCCTTCGTCACTCTTTGGCACTTTACGGTTCCCCTGTGGGTTCTAAAGAATGGCGGCTGGATGAATAGAGAGACGTCGGCGGACTTCGTGGAGTACGTGGAATACGTGGTTCGGCATCTTGGGGCTGACGTGAGATTCTGGATTACGCAAAACGAGCCGACGCTTTACTCGTTTGCGACGAATCTCAGCATCAAGCCGTGGCTGGATTGGCCGAGCGTTCACGGTGGATATAGGGGATGGTTCCGTATGTCGAGATACCTAGTAATCGCTCACAAACGGGCTTATCGCGTGATTAAAGAGGCGAGCGTGGATCATCAAGTCGGTATTGCAAATAGCAGAGTGTTCTTTGACGCGCGCGGAATCAATCCCGCTTCGTGGAGTTTCGTTTTTCTGGCTCGCCATTTTCACAACGAGTGGTTCTTCAGGAGAATCAGGAAGTATCAGGATTTTGTCGGCATCAACTATTTTACTCACAATCGGATTCGCGCTGGCTTCAGAAATCCGCGGCGTTGGTTTAATCGGAATGACAATAAAGTTATATCTGATTTCGGATGGGAGCTCTATCCCGAAGGTATCTACAAGGTGGTGAAAAGCGCTTCGAGATACCGCGTGCCAATTTATATAACAGAGAACGGGATTGCAGATGCCGACGACGAGAAAAGAGCCGTATTTATAAAAGACACACTTGCTTGGTTACACAAAGCTATCAGTGAGGGGAGTAATGTCATGGGATATTTTCACTGGTCGCTTCTCGACAATTTTGAATGGGCGAGTGGATTTTGGACGCGTTTCGGACTCGTCGAAGTTGATTATAAAAATAATTTACGGCGGCGTGTCCGTCCGAGCACCTATGAGTATGCGAAGATTATTAAAGCAAACGCAATCCCATCTCTAGAATAATTCTTTCGCGTAATTCCAGAATTCCGGAATGTTGTGAACTTCTTTTAAGTAATACCACCACTCAACTCCCCAAAGGTATATATCCGGAAAGCCGGCCCGTTTCGAGTAAACAATATTGTCTTTGAATGTTTCGAAATCCATATATTTTAACTGTTCATCAAGCGTTATATACGGAATCGGATCGCGTCCCCACGCCTCTGCCTGCATCTCTACAACGATAACTTTCTCGGCAGAGTCGGCGCCTGCAATTACACGCGAAGTTAAATCTTTGAACTGAAACCACGTCGGTGGTAGGGGATAGCGAAAACGAATAGTGCGCTTGAACCACACGTCTCGATACATCGTTGTACCAAATATATCTCCGCGCTTTCGAGCTCTAACCCAATCTCCAAGTTCTCCGCTGTCTGTAACAAGAATCTGTCTTGAGTCTAATGATTTTACGAGTGTGATTTCTTCGTCAAGCAAGTCGATATCGAATATTGCGCAATCTCCAAAACCCCCAAGGAACGGTTCGTTCTCAATCTGCCAATATACGATCGCTGGGACATCTTTGTATCGCAGCACCACCGTTTCTATGTATTGTAGAAGTTCCTCTCTGTATGTATCGTGTCCACGAGCCCACGCCGGCACAAAACACTCGGGCCATCTTGGCACTTTCTGCCCGACAACGAGAATTACTTTTGCGTTGCGTTTTTCTGCTTCGTTAATCTCAAAATCAAGGCTGTCAAAGTTAAACGCATCATTTTCTGGCTCGATTTCCGACCAATAGGCGGCAAGGCGGAGATTTTTCACGCCCAAATCATCGAGCGTTGCTAAATATGCGGCTTTCCAATCAAGACCCAACTCCATCGCATAATAGTTTGAGAAAGTGACACCAAAATTTACCTCGTCGTCCGATAACTCATCGACAAATATGTTCCATATCCAAAGCGACACGAAGATTAGAAACACCGCGAGCAACAGATACACGATGGAACGTTTAATTATATGCAGAATCCTTCGCATCAGCTAAATGAGAATTGCGAGAAATCCCGACAATACAAACACAATACCGACTGACTTTATTGCTAAAGTTTTCTTACTCACATTCTCTTCTATCCCGTGAAGTTTATTTCGTAGCGTGATCGCCAGTAGAAATACAAATAAAAATTGCAGTCCGAGTAGTGCATTGATAATCACTACATTCCCAAGAAGTATGGCGTAGTAGAGCAGAACAAAAGCCGTGCCTGCTATAAGTTTGTTGATTATAAAAACGAACTTTGAGGATTTTGTCGCTTTTTTTGCGAGCGACTTTACTTCGTCCCTAGCCTTTTTTGATACTATGAGCGAGAGGACAGCCGAACCTATAAATCCAATTCGTGTCCAGAACACCCCGTTTACAAAATCACCTGCCGTGAAAGTCCATTTAAGCAATACAAACGAAAGTGCTAGCAAGGCACCTGCGCTGATTGCGTGAAGCACTACTCCTCTTCCGACGCTTCCGAGAAATAGTAAACCGAGCGTTAAGAGCCCAATGGCGATAAGATTATTTTGGGGTAGTGCGTTGCCAAGAATCAGAAATGAAAATAAATACGTGAATACCGACGTAAAAACTCCCGCCTGCGTAGATGCGACTGAGACATCGCTTCTGCGAATCGCCTTATACAGGAATATTAGGCCAATAAAAAATGCCGTTCCAGAGGCGAAGGAGAGTCCGAAGTAAATCATGTCGGGTATGAAAATATCAAAGAACGGAATGAGAAAAACCACCGGTGTGCTTAGTACCGCTACCCAAACTGCATATGTGAATGGCTTGGGAATCGGGAGCGCTAAGAGGTATTTATCTATCACAAACGCCACGGCGTTTAGAAAATATGCTGTTGCCGCGATGAATATCCAGGGTGCCATCATTTAAAATAACGGCATTACGCTGTATGTCCCAGAACCGAAAGTGATTATTATAAGAGACACAGCAAGAAGCAAAAGGTCATGAGACAGACCCTCGAATGACTTACCCATTTTTGTAATTCCCCAGACTATTCCGACTGTTGCCTGAAGGGCCATAAGGGTAGCCGCGACCTCCGCAAAGAAACCAATTAGAATTGCGACTCCGCCGAAAAATCCTACAAAAGCCGCCACTG
Organism: Candidatus Colwellbacteria bacterium RIFCSPHIGHO2_02_FULL_45_17; assembly: GCA_001817685.1. GTDB lineage: Bacteria > Patescibacteriota > Minisyncoccia > UBA6257 > Colwellbacteraceae > 2-02-FULL-45-11. The sequence goes on along the minus strand of MHIV01000034.1, from coordinate 1,398 downwards.
TTCCCCAGAGCCAGCCAGGCTTAAAACCCTCCTTACTACTGAAATCTTCGGCGTTAGCTTTTAGATCCTTAATTTTGGGCCAGCCGTAGTAAATCATGATGCCTCCCAAAACGATTCGCACAAAAAGCAAAACCCACCCGCTGTTTATTAAAAGTAGTGTATTAATCATCCTTTAGATTATATTACATATCTCCCTAATATTGTTCACATGTTTAATTAGCCGAACTTTTCTGAATATCGCCGGATTGTAGGTCAAGAAGCTAAGTCTATGGGCGCATTTGCCATAACTTGGGCCATGGGTTATAAATCTAGATATAAGTTATCTGCCCATGAAAGAAATGCCCAAATTTATTAATCCGTTCGGGCTTGTTATCGGTCTTATAACGGGTATAGCCCTTAGTCTTGCTGTGGGGAATATTTGGATAGGGCTCGGTGCCGGTATCGCGATTGGGATTTTGATTGGACCCGTATACCAAGAGAAGAAGAGGAAGGAAGAGTTGAAACAATCTTATTTTCTGACCCTGTTTATCGTATCACTCGTTTTTATACTCGCTGCTATCGCTCTTACGCTTCTCGCGATTTAGGGCGATTCTCAGCTTATTGTGCCTAACTTAAGTCTAATTTAAACTTACTTGGTCAGCCCAATCGGGCAGGCTAGCCGTAGATCGGCTATTTGTACGAAGGAGGTTGACCGTGAGGCGACTCATGGTTCCGTTCGTGTTCGTTCTACTCGTCGTCTTCGCCGTTCCGGCTTTGGCCGGAGAAGAAGTGAACACCAACTCGGTCGAGTACTGGTGTGGCGAGAACGGCGTGAAGTACGAACCGGTCGAGACGCCGTTTGTCGTTCCCGAGCCCCCGGAGGGGACTACGTGGACGCTCCTGGTGCTGAAGGCCGGCTCTGGCGATGGCGAGAACGAGACATTCCCGAATCCGGTCGTGGGTCAGGGATACTCGCACTCGTCTGGGAAGGACAACAGCCACGCGATTCTCTGCTGGGCGGAGAATGGAACGACCACGACCACGACGGTGGCCGAGACAACGACGACCACGATCGGTGGTCCGACCACGACGACGACTGGCCCCGGAACGACAACGGTTACGACTATCCCTGATGGCGATGGAGAACTCTCTCCGCTCGCTTCGGGCGGTGGCTCTGATGGTGTCCTAGTTCTGGGCCTGGCGGCGGTTGTGTCCAGCGGTATAGCTGGTGTGGTGCTGATGATTGCCGCTCGGCGTCGACGGTTCGGCTGAGTGACACTGGGACGTGCGGGGAGGACTTCAAACTCCCCGCACTGTCCCAGAAGGAGGTGATCCAAGAATGAGGGTGCTCTCAATCCTTGTTGTCTCGACGCTTGTTATCGTTGCTTGTGCGACTCGGGTCGGAGAAGGTCCAGCTGG
>MHIV01000033.1 GCA_001817685.1 Candidatus Colwellbacteria bacterium RIFCSPHIGHO2_02_FULL_45_17 | reverse complement strand
GATACAAAGAATCTCCCTTATGGCAACCGATCTAGGGAAGCGGTGTATGAACTCACGGAGGCCGCGGTTGATTACCTTTTTAGGAACGATTGTGAACTAGTTATCCTCGCGTGTAATACTGCATCCGCACTGGCCTTGAGAAAACTTCAGCGAGAATATTTGCCGAAACACTTTCCGGATAGAAAAATTTTGGGTGTACTTATTCCGATGGCCGAGGCGGCGGCAGAAAAACGTTCTAGAAGCATAGGGGTTCTCGGAACCATAGGGACGATTGAATCTGGCGCATTTATTGAAGAAATCCGCAAAATCGATCCGGATGTAGAAATAGTACAGAGCGCCGCTCCACTTCTTGTGCCACTCATTGAGAACAATGGTATGGAGTGGAGCAACCCGATTCTTAAAGAATACCTAGATCCCCTCAGAAACGCGGATTCGATTATTCTCGGGTGTACACACTACTCAATTATCAGAGGCGAGATTGAGAGATTTCTCGACGAAGAAGTCCAAATTATATGCCAAACCGACGTGGTGCCGGAGAAATTACGTCAGTATCTTAATAATCATCCGGAGATAGACGTGAAGCTCAGCAAAAACGGCAATAGAAATTTCTTTGTAACAGATATAACAACTCAATTTTTAGAGCTTGCTCTTTTATGGTTCGGTGATGATGTCGAGCTCGAGCTCGTAGAGTACTAATATTTAAACTCTCTTACTGGGATTCCATTCTCTCTGGCTTTGTTGATGGTGTCTTGCGTGCCACCGCTGTTTGTAACACGAAATGCCAGAATTTCGTCGGAAGCATTTACTATTTCTGTATTTCTTTCGTAATATGTCTCTTCGTTCACTAATCTATTGCTTGTGTCCTCGATTAGTGATTGTGGGTTTGTTTCCTTAAGCTTTGCTAGTTGGGTAATCAGGGTCTCCGCCTGATGCTGTGTTATTACGCCTTCCTCCCTACGCTTGTTGTAGTGTTCTAGATATAGCGGAAGCGTAACCGGAAGGAATACCATTATTCGTTCCCCAGTTGGATTTACTTTCAACGCTTCATCTATGGCAAAATAATCTATGCCCAACGCCCCGCCGGAGACGATTCCGTCGCCGCGCGCGATTATTTTTCGCACTTCTTCTCGCACATCGCTCTCGGCTTTGCTCTCTGGCTCGGCTAGTCTACTTCCGATAACGCCAATCCACTTCACCTAAGAAATTTTTACTTTATCGCCAATCTCTATTTTCACTTCGGTTGCTACCACAAGTCCACACTCACTTCCCGAAGGGACTTCACTTACATCTTTCTTCCCCTGCTCTAGGCTTTTTATTCTCCCTTTTCCAATTTCATCCTCCCCGCGAATTATATTGACTGGAGCGTTCTGTCCTAATTTGCCTTCTATTACTTTGCCTCCGACGGTTTGCTTGCTCTGAGTACCACTAAATGTTGCGAGAACCTCTAGCGTGCCGCCTTTGACGAATTTGGTTTCAGATAAATCGAGTGATTCTAGCTCTTCTTCAAGTTTATAAATTACATCGGATGTAACAATTTTTATTTTGTGAACGTCGGCGAGCTTCTTGGCTGCGTCTCCTACTTTTACTCTGAACCCAATGATTACGCTTCCTGTCGACTTGGCAAATTGGACGTCGTGATCTGTTATATCCCCAACGGATGCATCTTTCGGTTCCACGACTTTACGAAGAACTTGCTTCAGGGCTTCTAGAGATCCACCGGAGTCTGCTTTTAGTACTGCGTTTGGCCCTGCTTTTTCTTTTTCTCCAGCTCCCTTTTCTATATCAAGCGCTTCGGCGAGTTCTCTTGATGTCTCGCCACCAACCATACCGACAACCTCGATCCGAACTTTGTCCGCCCAAAATTCGTCGCCGCTTCTTGGTAAGCTATCAAAGCTACCAACTGTCGCTGGAGACGATGGAGAAATTTCTGTTATAGGCTTACCCATAAAATCCTCCATGATTTTTACTTTCCCGCTTGCGCTTTTAGTCACAATCTCATCGCCTCTTCTGAGTACACCGTTTTTCAGAACGATGTGAGCGATTATGCCTCTTCTGCTATCTTTTTCTGCTTCCAATATAAACCCGTTGGCGTGCGCCGATGGATCGAATGTAAGCCCCGCCACATCACCCACCAGAGTTATCAAACTAAGGAGATCCTCGACTCCTTCCCCGGTTTTCCCAGACACAGATTGCCAGCTAACATCTCCCCCCGCGCCCTCTAGCGCTATTCCCGCCGAGAGAAGTTCTCTTTTTACTTTCTCAATGTCAGCGCTTGGCATATCCATTTTGGTAACTGCTACAACGAGCGGTGTATTGGTATCTTTTAGGGTTTTGATTGCTTCTTCCGTCTGTGGTTTAACTCCCTCGGTCGCTGAGACAACGAGCACGGCAAGATCTGCGACTGTCGCGCCGTGCGTGCGCATCATTGAAAAAGCTTCGTGCCCTGGGGTATCTATAAATGTTATTTTTTTCCCATCACGCTCTATTTCATACGCTCCGATAGATTGCGTAATCCCGCCAGCTTCTCCGCCAGCTATATTTGCTTTCCTAATGAAATCTAGAAGTGTCGTTTTCCCATGATCAACATGACCGACAACTGCTACTACAGGCGGCCTTTGCTGTAATGAGCTGGTATTTACTTTCTTAGCTGTCATCGCCACTACACGCTATCAAAAGCAGCATTAAAATTCAATTGATACGTGTGTCTTATGAGCGGGCGAGGAGAATCGAACTCCCGTTTTCAGGTTGGAAACCTGACATAATAGCCACTATACGACGCCCGCGTGCCTGGATTAAGTAACGACCAGCGCACCCTCATTCTATTCGAGTAGTGCTAGGTTGAGCAACAGCGCTAGCAGCGCCACAGGGTCAAACTAAAAACCTGGTCCAAATAGCATAATGCGCAAGAAACCGAATGTAACTATCCAAAGCGGGTATGCTATAAATCCAATTAGATTTGCCGTTTTCGCTTTATTTAGCATAACGTTTTTCCACCCGTAGTAAAAAATCGCTTGTGAAACCACCGGCGTTATGATGCACAGCATGAATATGATCCACCTCTTACCGCGAGAAAGCCTAGACGTATCGACGCCCCCTGCAGGAATAGTAGTCTTTTCTCTCCTCATAATTAGAAATGAAGCTGTCAAAGAAATCACGACAATAAGAAAATAGGCTACTTGAAAAAACTCAACGGCGCTAGCATCAATCTCGCGATACATATCGTAATATTATCACGCTGCTTCTGTGCGGACAAACTTATCAAAAAGTGAAATTCTTGTGTCCCCAGGAGGAATCGAACCTCCATTACGGGATCCGCAATCCCGTGTTCTATCCGTTGAACTATGAGGACGAACGAGAAGAACAAATAAGATTTACTCTTATTTGTTTTTCGAGTGATGTCCTCACAAGAAATTGCTTTCGCAATTTCGCCATGAGGATAAAACTCATATCCCCCTGCGGTGAGGGAGGGATTCGAACCCTCGCGCCGGATTGCTCCGACCTAGGAGTTTAGCAAACTCCCCTCTTCGACCACTTGAGTACCTCACCACTCATGACCGTATGTCACTACATATTTTTATATCAACGCCGCGGTTTAATCAATTGAGCTTAAGACTCGCGTGGTTGCTGGCATCGCATAAAACCTGTATAAATTCTGCCTCCTCGGGTATAATGGATGCATAAGTAGGTCTTAAATGAATAGAGAAAATATACAAATGGTTGTGGGGGTTATGGTTATCGTTTTAGTATCCCTTTTCGGGAACGCTCCGACAAGCTCAGACATCGAACCACAAACTGCGACAATTGTTGATTCTGTTAGCGGAGACGATATTGAGAATGGTGCGACTCCAAGCGGAGCACAAAACAACGAGGCCGAATCCTCCGAGTCCGTAGGCCAAGCGCCTAACGATGGGGCTCTACTCCCAGAATCGTTCAACGAGGGTGAGCTCGAGGAGGAGTTCGATAGTGTCCAGATGGGCATTGATCTTCTTGATAGCCCGATGCAATAAACTCTGGTTTAGGCTATTGCTATCGTAACCATTTGGCGTTACATTCCGTTTTAAATGTTAGAGGACGAGCAAAACCTAATCGCCCGGGCTAAGGAGGGTGAGGCCGAGGCTTTTGGCCTACTGTACGATTTTTACATGCCCAGGATCTATAGGTTTGTCCTCGTTAAAGTAGGCCATCGTGAGGAGGCCGAAGACCTCACCCACCAAACGTTCTTGAAAGCATGGGAGCATATCGAGACGTACGAGTCTCGTGGTTACCCGTTTAGTAGTTGGCTTTACAGTATAGCCCGGAATTCCGTGATAGATCATCACAGGAGATCAAAACCCCAAGTGAGCATTGATGAACTTGGGGACGACATTCTCCTTGAGAAGGAAACTCAGGGCAGTGGCCTAGATGCGAAAATCGGTTGGGATGTAATGCTCGAAGCTATTTTTAGACTTAAGGGCATTGAGCAAGACGTTCTTATAATGCGCTTCGTGGACGAGCTTACCCACCAAGAGGTCGCGAAGGCCATAGGCAAAACCGAGGGAGCCACCAAGGTTATCCAGCACAGAGCGCTAAAGAACCTGAAGAAGCTAATCGAATCATGACGCAAAACGAACTTATCAAAAAACTTGGAGGACTAAGAGCAATCGAGCCGAATGAAGAATTCGTGCGCGTTTCACGTTCAGTAATTTTGTCCTCTCAGTCGGGAATTCCGATTGAAAGAACGACCAGGAACACAATATTTTCTCGCGGATTGAGTTTTGCCGCATCTGTTACTCTTACCGCGGTTTTTGTACTTGTTCTAGCACTAGGAAGCGTCGCGGGGTCTTTAAAGACGTTGTTTCTACCGACTCTTCATGGAGTAAACAATGAAGCTCTGGTAAGTGAGGCTGACGCGGTGACGGGGGACATAGACATTCGCTTAAATGATATTGAATATTTTGATAGGACAAGTCGAACTGTCGCTCTGGCAGACAGCTCACAGGAAGGCATGCTGGATGGTGAAGACGAAATAGATGAACTGTTAAATCAGGTAATTGAGTACTAAGCAATGAAGCGCACAACAATATTAATACTCTTAGCTATTCTCGTGGGGATTGGAATGAATCCCCGCGTTTCTTTTGCACAGGAAGATGAATTATTCATAGCCATAAACCAAGATGAGTCTCTGACCGAGACTGAACGGTTTGAGATGGCAAAAGATGGACTTGGCAAGGCGCTTGTCCTTGCACTCGAGAAAGTGGCACAGCTCACATCCGACCTAGACAACCGGCAGTTCGACGAAGGCACTCGTGGAGCAGAGTTAAAAGCTTTGTATCTTCTCGATTTGGTGGGATATAACACTTTTTACTCCGAGGCTCTCGCAACTACACCAACACTTGAAAATCTTGAGGCAGTGCAGGCTCTGGCACAAAAAGTAAAAGACTATAGGGACACGACCTACACGCCTGGGGTCGAGAACATCGTAGAGTTTGTCCTTGTCTTCTACAGCGAGGACATCCTTAAAACTGCTACGGAGAGATTTGAAAAAATATCGGCGGACATTGAAAAGCTTGAGACTCTCGGTCTTATAGACGCAGGGGTGTTCACCGAACAGATAAACTCTATAAACACTCTTTTAACAGATGCTGGAGATCTGCGTTTACAGGCGAGTGAGATTATTCTTGCGGTTCAGCCGCAAGAGGCTACAACTACAGTCGAAACGATTGCTAGTAGCACAGAGGCAGAAATAGATACACTGCCCCTCACCGCTGAAACCGCTGAAGTGGTTGAGGAGGTTGCACCTCGAATGCTTTTGCAAACCAGTTTAGGTAACGTCAAAAGTGCGTATGAATTATTCTTAGAAATAAGCAATTCAGTTAAGATAACACTTGGATTGGAATAATGTAAGTTTCGGTAATGGCCAAACAAGAAATCCCGCCGTAGAGCGGGATTTCTTGTCTTAAACCTTTTTGATTTAGGCTACGGCGTCCTTTAGAGACTTTCCTGCGCTAAATCTTGGTACAGTCTTAGCGCCAATCTGGATTTTCTCGCCTGTTCTTGGGTTTACGCCCTGACGAGCTGCTCTCTTTGAGACCTTGAAAGTTCCAAAGCCGGTGATTGTTACTTCCTCACCTTTCGACAGTGTCTTCGTGATTGCGTCGAAAACTGCATCCACCGCTGCTTCTGCCTGAGTTTTTGTGTCTAGGCTTGCAGCCGTGTGTACTGCATCGACTAATTCTGGTTTTCTCATTAGTTAAGTTTTGATTCGAATTCGACCTTTCAAATAACGTATGTTGCCATTATAGCAGAAATTTGGGGCTGTGACAGGGCGTTTCACCTGTAATGCTATTTCGCGTACTCTACGGCCCTTACTTCTCTTATAACGTTCACCTTAATCTCGCCTGGGTATTTTAACTCGGATTGGATTTTCGCCGCAACGTCTCTCGCCAATTGTAGAGCCATAAAGTCATCTATTTGCTCTGGCACTACGAAAACCCTCAATTCTCGTCCCGCCGAAACGGCATATGCCTGCTTAACACCCTTAAATTCCATAGCAATACGCTCTAGGTCTTCCAGACGTTTTACATAGCTTTCTAGTGTCCCTCGCCTTGCGCCTGGGCGCGCTGCAGAGAGCGCATCAACCGCAGCGACTATAAATGATTCTGGCGTAGAAAACGGATATTCTTCGTGGTGAGATTCCATCGCAGCAATCACGGCAGTGTCTATCCCGTATTTCTTGAGAATCTTTCTGCCTAGCTCCACGTGGGTACCCGGCACTTCGTGGTCAATTGCTTTTCCTATATCATGCAGAAGAGCTCCCTTTTTCGCAACATCTACATTCGCACCGAGCTCGGCCGCTATCATGCCGGCAAGGTGCGCCATTTCTATCGAATGCGTAAGCACATTCTGTCCGAAGCTGGTACGAAAATTTAGTCTTCCCAAAAGTTGTACTATTTCCTTTGGAAAATCGTAGACTCCTATTTCCTGGGCCGCTTCTTCCCCTATTTCTTGCATTCTTTGCTCTATTTCAGATTTCGCTTCTTCCACTTTCTCTTCAATCTTTGCCGGCTGTATACGCCCGTCTTTTATAAGTTTCTGAAGTGTAAGCCTTGCAATCTCGCGCCTTAGCGGATCGAACGAAGAAATTATTATGCTTTCCGGTGTTTCGTCTATTATGAACTCTGTCCCCGTCATCCTTTCTAAGGTTCTAATGTTTCTCCCTTCCCTACCAATGATTTTTCCTTTCAGATCTTCCGAGGGAAGCGTGAACACGGACGTTGTAAGTTCGGACACATGCGATCGGGAGTATCTTTGCATCGCCGCCGTAATAATCTCAACGCTTTTCTTTTCAACCTCTTCGTTTCTCTCACGAGCTAGGTTGGCTATGGTTTTCGCTAGTTCTTCTCTGTGCTCGTTTTGAATTTCGGTCAATAACTTCTGCTTTGCCTCTTCTTTAGTAAGCCCGGCTGCCTCGGCAAGCGCCTCCGTTGCCCTTTCTCTGATTTTTTCTATTTCATTAGCAGACTCAGCGAGTTCTTGTGTCTGTTTTTCGAGTCTCTCACGCTCTTTTCTGAATTCGTCTTCTTTTCGTCCGAACTCTTCGTCTTTCTTTAGGAAACGCTCTTCCAAGCGATCCAAGCTCGCTTTTCTTTCTTTGTCTTCTTCCTTAGCTTCGTCGAGAAGCTCTACTGCTTTATTTTTCGCCTCAAGAACAATATCTTGAGCTTTGTTTTTAGCTTTCCTTAAGTCCTCCTGAAGCTTGTTCTCCAGGGAGTTTATCCTTCGCGCTCCTATCGTATATCGAATGAAGTAGCCGGCTGCTATTGCCACAATAGCAATCCCTACCACTACTAGTGGTTCGTTTAACATGATTGATTATTGAGTATTTATTCATGACGCTTTGGAACCATAATACGCCCAAACTAATAAAAGTAAATAGGCGTTGGCCGAGCGGCTACTTTTCTCTAAACAAGAGCTCCAATTGCAGACAAAGCGGAGATTAGAATGGTCAGGGCCGCGAATAGAACCGCGTTTCTCACTACGATTGCCCTGGATAAGCTGCCCGCGAGTCTATGTGTGGTTGTGTCGTGAAAAATAAAAACAAAGAGTGTCAGAAATGCGCCGCCAATAAGCACATCCACTGATAGGAACAGTATTATCCAGGCAATCTCTATAAACATGAATGCCTCGAGTGCCGCTATAAGAGTCGGGCGCTCCCCTTCAGACTCTGTGACAGTCGAGTAAAACTCCCTGAACATAAGAAAAAGCGCTATGAACACAAGCCCCTGCGATGTGAGTCCGAAGCGTTCTATAAGAAGAGTTCCGAGTGCCGCTATTATGCCGAAATGCACAATTCGATATGCCTTTTGGCGCTGTATTAAGACGAGATTTTTAACTCCGAGCAATATGAAGAAAGAAACGCCCCATGATGTGATAAATAGAAATTCTCCTCCGCTTGCGAGAACCGGAGAGAAAAACGGGATAGACAGGAGGGCGAGCGAGGAGGGTATAAACTTTCCATTGTTAAGCATCGGTCTTAGATAGAAAACTCCGAACGCTAGGATGAAAACTAGCGCCACCCAAAAAGAGAAACCGCCTGATCGCAACCAGTAAAGCAGGGTAGAGGCGATAAGAGCCTTAAGCGCTAACCGTAATGTCTGATTTATCGAGGCTGATTTTAACCTTGCTCCCATCTTTTATTTTCCCACTTACTATGTGATCCGCTAGTTTGTCGAGGATTACTCTTTGTATCAGTCTCTTTATAGGACGCGCTCCGAATTCTGGATCAAATCCGTTATCAATTATATATTTCTTGGCCTTGGAATCTACGGAGAGCTTAATCCCGCGTTCGTCGAGTTGCTTCGATAGTTCAACGAGTTGAATATCTACGATCTTGCCGAGGATATTTTTATCGAGGGAGTTGAATATTACAATTTCGTCTATCCTGTTCAAGAACTCCGGGCGGAAACTTTCCTTTAGCGCGCTTTTAACTTTCTCTTTGTAATCTTCGTCTTTAGCCAATCTATCTTCCTTCTCCGCGGTGGTAAATCCAAGCCTCGACATCTCACGTGTGAATCGACTACCAACGTTTGAGGTCATTATGATAATTGTGTTCTTAAAGTTGACTATTCTTCCCTTTCCATCCGTCAACCTCCCATTGTCGAGTATTTGCAGGAGGATGTTAAATACCTCCGGGTGCGCTTTCTCTATCTCATCAAAAAGTATCAAGCTGTAGGGTCTGTGGCGGACTATCTCGGTAAGCTGTCCTCCCTCTTCGAAACCGACATATCCTGGCGGTGAACCAACGAGGCGCGCTGTCGTATGCCGCTCCATATATTCAGACATATCTATTCTCACTAGTGCCTTTTCGTCGTCGAACATAAACTCGGAAAGCGCTCTAGCAAGTTCTGTTTTGCCTACTCCGGTCGGTCCCAAAAACATAAACGATCCCAATGGCCTATCCACGGGCGCAAGCCCCGCGCGAGCGCGTCTTAGAGCGCTCGATACAACTTTTATCGCATCGTCTTGTCCGACAATCCTCTCTCGAAGGACGTCTTCTATCCTTTGTAGCTTTCCAACCTCTGACTCCAACATGTTTTCCATCGGTATACCGGTCCAGCGGGAAATTACACGCGCAACATCTTCTCTATCTATATCTTCTTTTAAGAACCGACGTTTTCCGTCCTTTCTGTCCGCTTTTGGCGTAGAGAAATACTTCTTCTCAAAGGCTTGATAGTCTTTTTCCGCCCTAGGAAGCTCTCCGTAGATTATTTGAGCAACACGCTCCAAATCTCCGTCTCTTTCCGCTACCTCTTTTTCTCTTTTTAGTTCGTCTATCCTGCCTCTTAGATTATTTAGTTTCTCGAAGAGAAGTTTCTCCCCATCCCAATCCGCTGACAGTTCATCATTTTCTTTCTTGAGTACTTCGAGCCCCTTTTCAATTTCCTCTAATCTTCCCTTGGTCTTCGCGCTGTTCTTCTCATTTACGAGCGCCGCTTTCTCAATCTCGAGGGAGGTTATTTGCTTTCTTAAATTGTTTATATTTCCTGGCAGGCTCTCGCTTTCCAGTTTTCTTGCTGCTGATGCTTCGTCTATAACATCGACGGCTTTATCCGGCAGGAACCTATCTGATATATATCGTGCTGATAGATTCGCCGCAGCGACAAGCGCATCGTCGCTGATGCGCAACCCGTGATGAAGTTCATATTTCTCTTTGAGTCCCCTAAGAATCGTTATGCTATCCTCAACGCTTGGCTCTTCGACATAAACGGGCTGAAAACGTCGCTCTAGGGCTGCATCCTTTTCTATATAACGTTGATACTCCTTGAGTGTTGTGGCCCCAATTGCGTGTAGCTCGCCGCGCGCGAGGGCTGGTTTTAGTAAATTAGACGCATCAACTGCGCCCTCCGCTGCGCCTGCGCCGACTATCATGTGGGCCTCGTCAATGAAGAGAATAATTCGCCCGGCGGCATCCTTCACTTCTTTAATAAAAGCTTTTAGTCTATCCTCGAATTCCCCCCTAAACTTTGTGCCCGCGATTAATGACCCGATGTCTAATGTTATAACCTCTTTATCTTTTAGGGTTTCGGGGACGTCGCCCGAAATAATCTTTTGGGTCAACCCCTCGACTATAGATGTTTTTCCAACGCCCGGCTCACCAATTAAAATTGGGTTGTTTTTTGTTCTCCGCGAAAGGATCTGGATGATTCTTCGTAATTCTTCCTCGCGCCCTATAACGGGATCGAGCTTTCCTTCACGTGCTTCTTCTGTGAGGTTTATAGAATACTTTTCGAGTGCTTGGAATTTGCTCTCCGGCATATCATCCATTATTTTCGTGCTCCCGCGGAGTTTCGCTAGATTTCTTAGCGCTGTTTCTTTTCTCATGCCAAGTCTCTCTAACAACATTCTAGCCGCTGAATCCACGTTAAGAATTCCGAGAAGCAAGTGCTCGCACGAAATAAACTCGTCTTTATTTTGAGACGCGCTCTTCGCGGCCTGGTCGATTACTTTGATTACCTCTTGAGAAAGATACAGCTGGCCAACTGATGCAGTAGAGAATATTTTCGGCAATCTTCTTAGCTCTTCCCTTATTGTCTTGTCGAGCATTTCCAGGTTAATCCCGCCCTGGCTTAGAATCGGTCGAACTAGTGACTCGGAATCTGCGAATAAAGCCGAAAGGAGATGGAGGGCGTTAAATTCTCCATGGCTCTCTGCAACTGCTAAATCCTGCGCTCTTTGGAGTGCTTCTTGAGCTTTTATCGTAAACCGATTAAACGGATTCATATATGTGCGTTATTTATACGATAGACAGCGATGAAGTCAAGATTAAATCAATTTCGTTCAGAAACTAAGTGTTGTTCCTTGTTGTGTTGTCCGTGTGGTATTCGTTGCTTGTTTTATTCCGCCAGAGGTAGTCTGCGAGTTTGTATTTGTGCAACCGCCGTTATTGTAATGTTGGTAGTTAGCGCTTGCGCTGTTGTATGTAACAGACTGCCCGTCGGACTTTATCGCTTTAAAATCCCGCCAAATAACACTCGCCGAGGGGTCATCACATTTCGCGAAAACCTCAGACCAGACGACCGGAGACCCCAGCCAATCGCCTCCACCATAAAGATCTCGTATTACAGTTGTTGCTCCAGTGCCCATATCTCTGATCTCAGCTCGCCAGGTACCGGAAGAATTTTCGATTTTGTAAACACGAAGCCTATACTGCCTGCTCGAAGACCAATTATACGAACGCGTGTTTTTGTCACTGGGATCGTTCTGCTTCGGGGGCAATGAAGATTCCGATCCTGACAGAACATTTCCGTCATTGTCATAACCTCCCCAATTCACTGTCCTAAAAGGTGTTCCTGAGCTATCAGGATGCCACTGAATTCCCGTATGAGCTCCGCCAGTACTTTGCCAGTCGTCATCATAAAAACTTACCTGTAGAGCCCAGAAATATAGCTCGTTAACAGACGGCTGTTTCGTTACTTCGACTGTTGCGGATACCTCTTTAAATAAATCTCCTCCGGTCCCACCCCACCATAGGTGAAAAGATGAAGCGCCTGCTGGCGGGTATCCACTGATGCGCTGTGGGCCGGCTTCAACAACTGGTTCGTCTGCCCCTGTTTCTTCTTGGTCCGAGTTTTCATCGTCTAGGGGAGGATTTACTACATTACTATTCGGTGTGTCTGGCGTTGGCGGTATCGGTGCTGATTCCTCCTCTAAACTAGCATCACTCGGGACTATACGAGAATCCGATGTTTCACTTTCATCCTCCGACGGTGAGAAAAAGTCTTTTAATGCATTCCTGTCTTTATCTTTAAGCAGATACTCGTTCTCTTCGTCAGCTAGATTCCTTTGATATGACTTTAATCCAAACTCTCCATGGTAAAAAACATTTAATGAGCCTACGGTGACGAGAAACACAAGCGCGCCAGTTAACCCTAATCCAATTATCTTTATCACTTTACTCAAATTATACCAGACAAAAAGCTTAGATAACTTTATTGTAGTAACCTTGCCGCCGTCTTATATTTCTCGGGTATATCGAGGGCGATAAATTCATCTCTGCTCACCCATTTGTATTCTTTGTGCTCATAGCTAAGTCTCACGTCGCCCGAACAATTATCTAGACTGCACGTATATGTAAATGAAACAATGGGGTACTTAAATCCATCTCTGTAGACCGTATAATCTACGTCAAGAATTGCGAGTGAGTTCGGCTTGACTCCAGCTTCTTCCTCCGTCTCTCTCTTGCCGGCCTCGAGGGGACTCTCTCCTTTCTCCACTAAACCGCCTGGTAAGTCCCATTTCAACGGCCTGCTTGGAGCAGTTTCACCCCGGAGGAGTACAAGTAGGTCACCGTCGCTGTTTGTGATGATAACTTTTGATGTAACTATGACCTTCTGCCATCCATTCTTGAAAAGCATACGCTAAATTTCTTGCCTTTACTTAAGTGCTGCTTTTATAAAGGCTAAAAACAGCGGATGTGGCGACATCGGTCTTGATTTTAGTTCCGGATGGAACTGGGTGCCCAGAAAGAATGGGTGTTTTTTCTTCGGAAGCTCCGCTATTTCCATTAGAATTCCGTCGGGAGATTTTCCCGAGAACACTAAGCCCTTCGACTCTAGCTTCTTTATATACTCCGGGTTCACTTCGTAGCGGTGGCGGTGCCTTTCGGATATTTTTCTCTTGCCATAGGCATTTGCTGCTATCGTTTCCCTCCCCAATACTGCCGGGTATGCTCCGAGCCGCATTGTTCCGCCGTATTTTGCTTTCTCAAGTTTCTCTTTTTGGTCTGGTATAACATCTATGACTGGGTATCGTGTTTTTTTGTCTATCTCTGTACTATTCGCGCCTCTTAGCCCAGCCACATTCCTTGCAAACTCTATGGTGGCAAGTTGCATACCATAACAGAGGCCTAGGAATGGAACTTTCTTTTCCCTTGCGTATCGGATGGCCCTAATCTTTCCTTCTATATCCCTACTACCAAACCCGCCAGGGACTATAATGCCGTCATACTGATTCAGGGTTTTCCATTTTCCGGCATCCACCCAGTCGATCTTTGGCTTCACTCCTAATGCGTAGGATGCGTACTTAACGGACTCGATTACTGAGAGATATGAGTCAGAAAGTATAAAATCTCCAGTGCCAAAATACTTCCCAACGATGCCTATGCGAACTTCTTTTTTAAGTCTCTTAATTTTACCGACGAATCGAGTCCACTCTTTCATATCTCTTTTTCTCTTGGTAAGTCCTAGCTTTTTGGAAAGCCTGTCTGCCACACCGGCTTTATCTAATTGAATCGGAATTTCGTATACGTCATCAACCTCTGGAGCCGAGATAACATCTTCTATAGAGAGGTTGCAGTTCAATGCGATTTTTTCTCTGCGCTTGTTGTCTAATGGAAGGGGGGCTCTTGCCAGAATCATGTCCGGCTGAATACCAGTCGAGTTTAAAGTCCTCACTGCGTATTGTGTGGGTTTTGTCTTCAATTCATTGTCCCTGTTTCTCATCGGCAGGTAGCTAACCAGGATTGTAATCACGTCGTCCGGATGAGCGAGTTTTAGGAAACGAATTGTTTCAAGAAATAAAATATTTTGATACTCACCTACCGTTCCACCAATTTCAACTAAGACTATATCGGCTTTGTCATGGTCCGCTGCCGCATTTAAATCTTCGATTACTTGAAGGGGAATGTGAGGCACTACTTCTACGCACCTACCCTTGTATTTCAGCGCCCTCTCTTTGTTTATCACAGACAAATAAACGCTCCCGGTTGTGAGAGAATTTAGTCTGCTAAAATTTCTATCCAGGAATCGTTCGTAATTGCCTAGGTCCTGATCACACTCTCCTCCATCATCTAAAACAAAAACCTCACCGTGTTCGGTGGGGTTCATAGTGCCTGCGTCGACGTTAACGTATGGATCAATTTTTACGGCGGTAATCTTGTGGCCTCGGCTCTGGAGTATTTTGCCAATCGATGCGGTCGCTACGCCTTTGCCCACTCCGGACATTACCCCTCCAGTGACAAAGATGTATTTGCGTTTGGCCATCTATGCGCTTTAGTTTAACCCATAAAAAGATTTTATAAAACACGCTCGATGACTCCATCTGGGGATATCCGTTTGGTAGTTCTTGTAAACGAAGGGCTACCTCTAACGGGGTAGCCCTTCTCGCCTTCTATATAGATTATCTTCGGGCTATATGAGATATTTATTAAGTTTATGGAACAAGATATTACTTGGATGTTGTTTGACCTCACTGGAGTTATTTCTAGTTTCTCTTTCGATAATCCAGAGAAGCAAACTATTAATGACAAGGAGTATATAGAGAAGCAGCTGGAGGCTATTTATCTTCTCGAAGAGTATGCGAAATACGCAATTGGCGAAATGTCGCAGGAAGAATTGTTTGACGCATTCAAGATTGTTAATGACTGCGATCTTACCTTCGATGAATTCGAGGAAGTTCACCGAAGAAGTATATTTCCTATCGCCGGGATGGAAGATTTGCTGAAAAGACTTCACGATCGCTACAAGCTAGCCATCGTCAGTAACGAAGGGTCCGAGTGGGGAAGGCGCAAACTTACAGCTTCTGGTCTCGGTGACTATTTCAACGAAGTTATTATTTCTGGCGACATCGGCGTGCTAAAACCAAACAAAGAGTTTTTCGCCAAATCGTTGGGCATAGTCGGCGCAAGCCCAAGTGAATGTGTGTTTGTAGACGACACCGAGGAGAATGTTAAGTCGGCCGAAGAACTTGGTATAACTTCGATTCTCTTTAGTAGCGCAGAGGAATTTAAAAAAGCGCTGGAAGATCGTCGCTTACTATAGGCGACTAGAGCGCTTATGTTTGCTTGAGTAAATCCTTCATTCTTTTTAGGGCCTCGTAAGTTTCTTCGTCTGTCGTATTCCTGCCCAATGTAAAGCGGATGCTGTTTACTGCTCTCTCTTCTCCGAGGCCAAGCTCGAGCACAATTCGTGATGCTTTTCGCGAGCGGATTGAACACGCCGAACCGATTGATACAGCAATTCCGGCCTGATCAAATTTTATAAGTAATTTCTGATTGTCGTGTCCAGTGAACGATACGTGCAAGTTGTTCGGCAAACGATTTGTCTCGCTCCCATTTAGTTCGGCACCTGGAACGATTTTCTTTATTCCGCTCCATAGTTTGTCACGCAGTTTCTCTACACGCACTGACTCTTCCTCCCTGTCGCTTGTTATTATTTCGACTGCCTTACCAAAGCCTACTATCCCAGGTGTGTTTTGTGTTCCCGCACGGTGTCCGAACTCCTGCGCACCGCCTGTTATAAGTGAAGAAATATGTCTCAGCCAATTTTTGCGTATTGCCAACACGCCAACGCCTTTGGGGCCGTAAATTTTTTGTGCAGAAAGCGTAAGAGCGTCGACTCCAAGTTCTTTCATATCGAGCTTCATAAACTGAAATGCCTGAACGGCATCCGTATGGAAAAGCGGATACTCGCTCTCCGTCTCTTTTCTAAAATTCTTTATTATTTCTCCGATTTCTTTTATCGGTTGGATTGTTCCGA
>MHIV01000032.1 GCA_001817685.1 Candidatus Colwellbacteria bacterium RIFCSPHIGHO2_02_FULL_45_17 | reverse complement strand
AGCTGCATCCTCGATTACCCTTAAGCCATGCTTCTTTGCAAATTCATAGATAGAATCCAAGTCCCCCGGATCACTCGCATAATGCACGGGCATAATCGCTTTTGTCTTTGAAGAAATCTTTTTTTCTGCATCTTTAAGGTTTATCGTGAGATTCTCGGGTAACACTTCGCATGCAACTGGCACTGCGCCTGCGGCACTTATTGCCTGAAAGCTAGCAAGGTATGTGAGCGATTGTATAAGCACCTCGTCTCCTGGTTCTGTAACAGCCAAAGTAGCTAAGTGAAGTGCGGACGTACAGGTATTTACAAGAGTGAGCGCCATATCTGTTTTAAGAAAACTCTGTAGTTCCTCCTCAAACTTCTTTACTTCCTGTCCCATGCCGATATAACCGTCCTCGAGCATTACTCTCGAGACAGCGCCAACCTCCTCTTTGTCCAAGATAGATTTTGAAACCTTGATTTTTTTTCTTTCAGACATAATTACTTTTTTGCTATAGCCAACACATACCTACCTCCATCCGGCATCATTTCCCCAAGCTTAATTTCAAGCTGCATCAGCTTATCGCGGGTATCCGTATCCAGCCTCGACGGTCTCGCTAACTTTTCGTGAGGGTCTCCTTCAATCCCAGACACGCACCCAATCCCGACTAAGTTCAATAACTGCATACCCAGATTGTCCTCAAACAGCTTTTCCACTTCCCAGCTGGTTTGCCAAGTGTAAGTAATATTACCTCCCCAAAGTACGCCGCTCCTGGAACTAAGGATCTTATTTGCGTCTTCCAACTTGTCGCTGGACGTGGCATACAGAAGGTTAAAATACTGTGGCCTGAACGAAGCAAAAAGCAACCCACCGGGTTTTAAGACCCGCTTTGCCTCTTTTAGTACATCCGCATATCCTGGGGTTACAAAAGCCACTTCGATAAACAACACACCGTGGAGCGAGCCTGATGGCTGCGATTTTAGGAAGCTCAACGCATCGCTAACTTCGTACGAAATGTTGTCCATACCATTTCCTTTTGCGTATCTACGCGCCTCGCCTATCGCGGACTCCGAAATATCGCACCCAGATACCGTACCCCCCGGGGAAAGCCATTTGGATAATCGCATCGCAAGTCTTCCCTGGCCGCATCCCACGTCCGCGTAAATTCCTTCCCTGGATAACTTTTCGGACTCAAGATATTTCGAAATCCAATGCCAATACTGGTCTCCGTAATAAGCTTCGTCAGCAGTTTCCACCATATCGTGAACGCTGGTTGATTTGATTATCTCTTTATAGTGACGATTCATACTAGGCGTTCCGCTACGACTTTCCATTCGGCGGAGAGCCCCCAATATTTTTTCTAAAGCTTTTGTTGCAAATCTAATCATATTAAATGGTAAAACTCATCATCTCTTTTAAGCTCTCCTCGCCATACATCGGATAGGAGTATGGGTCGCGCTCTGGTGGATATGTCTTTAGATTCTGTTCCAGAACAGCTAGTTGTGGCAAGAAGCTTAAAAGCTCCCTTGGCACTCCCGATATTTCGCTATAAGAATCCGCCCACCCAACAAGTCTTTTCGTCCACCCGTATTTAAGAGCGAACTCGCCAAGCCCAAGACCCTGGGGAAAACGCCTCCACTGTATTATTAAATGATTAAATATCAAGTTAGCGAGGTCAAAGAATGGCAGACCGCTTTCTTCTGCGTGCTCAAAATCAACGACTTTCATACCGCCACGCCGACCTACAATATTCACGAGATCGTAATCTCCGTGCTCGATGGATGTATGCAAAGTGAAATCCTTGAGAGACTTCACTCCCGCCAAAAACTCGTTGGTCGCCCCCACAAAGCCCGCGTTAACCGATCCTCGGCTTTTAAGAGACTCAAGTTGCGTCGTGATACGACCGTAGAGGGCATCCCTATTAACTGTTTTACCAGTTCTACTTTCGGTTTGAAGTTCCACTAGAAGTTTTATTGCTTCATGTATGACGGGGTCAATTCTTTTGAGCCAGCGCCTAGTAGCAAGTTTTCTTGTACGTACAATTATCTTGTAGAGCATTTCTGATTTAGCCCTGACGCGTTCGGGCCTTGAGTGCGCTAGGAGACCCCACAACCCCCATCGGACGGCACCACCGTGCATATATTTCGTCACCTGAACCGGGATTTCGCCCTTACCCGAAATATAAGCTAGGACTGGGATCCTTTTCTCCATCGGCTTTCCGCGAAATACGCGAGTGGCAAACGTGAGCATATTGGCCTCATGCTCAAACACTGCGCGCACAGATTCTTCTCTCCCCACCTTACAAAAATACAAAGGGGCATTCTTCTCGGCATCGTAAACAACATAGTGCGCAGGGTTTCTATCATCCGGACGCGAGTTTACGATTGCCAGTCTATATTTATGGACATCCTCGGATTTTATTACGCCGGCGTCTCTAAGCACCCTGATAAGGCGCGGTGTGCTTCGATCGGCAGATCTTTCGCTTTTGTATGCAAGAACACCAAGGCTAGGAGAAAAATATTTTGCTAGCTTCCTAGGAAGAAGGCTCCAAACCATTGCTATAATGCGCCATCTCAGTCCAGCATTTCCTCCGGCCGAGAAGGGTTGTCGCACTTTTTCAAAAATATCGAACGGGGTCACACTATCGACCGTGTTGTAGTGAGGAAACTCACTAAATACATCGGCTCGGCGAAACCCAGAATTCCTAAGCAATTTTTTAAGCTGACCGGGCGAGTAAATATAGTTTCTGTACGGGACTCCTTTGCGAATCCTTGTAATAAAACTGGCAATCGCACGCGGCAAGAAGGTTACAAACTTAACGTTTATGTGATCGTCGGGCATCCCTAGAAAATATTGAATGCCAAACCTGTTCTCGACACCGATGTAGAGAGCGCCGCCTGGTTTCAAAACCCTGAACATCTCCGAGAGAGCGTTTTCCTGCATTTCATCTGGAGATTTAATTTGTTTTGTAGTTTTGTTAAATCGCCCTTCCCAGTGTTTCTCCAGTATCACTTCGTCTGTAACGCCCAGCCACTCAAGAACACCATTCAATACTACAAGGTCAAACATCCCATCTGGAAATGGCAACCTAGAATTTAGGTCCGCTGCAACCGGGTGAATATTGTGAAGTCCCATCTGCTTTGCGCGAATATCCAAAAACTCGAGTGTCTCTACGGTCTTGTCTAGCGCATAAACATCTCTATGATGTTTAGCCGCGGGAATCGTCATACCGCCCCACATACTTCCGGCATCGAGAATCACGGAGTCCTTGTCCGTAGGCCATAAAAATTGAACATCTCCTCTAAGAAGCGGAACGAAATGCGGCAAATAATCAGGAATTGTTTCTCTAGCGCTTCCGAGCCAATCGCCACTACGCGAGGCAAGTGAGTTTAATCCTCGCATCTTTTCACGACTCACGTTTCCCCAATACCCATTCTCTAATCGAAAATCAGGAACTCCGTTTACTATTGGGTACTTCTTGTGGCACCCAGGACACACAAAAAAATCGCCTGATTTATCCGCCGCAGAACCGCACCCCACACACGCGAATGTGCTACTTATATTGCTCATAACGACAACTGCGTCTTATTCAACGACCGGTATCCCTTCGAGTTCCAAATACTCACGCAGGCCTTCCTCGAACGAATATAACGGCTTCCATCCAAGCTCTGTGACGATTCTTGTGTTATCCATCCTATAGGCAGAATCGTGGCCGGGTCGTGTCGATGGATGAGTTTTAACTTTCTTGCCAGTTAAGCTCTCGGTCTTCGCAATAAGCTCTTTGACAGTGAACCCTTCTCCGTTTGTGATGTTGTAAGTTCTCCATCCTTTTTTCATCACTAGTTCCATAAGAGGCGGGATATTCTTCACGTAGAGATACTCGCGATACCCCTCGCCCTTATTCTGGAGCGGAATGGAATGCGTACCCTTCAAACTCGCTATAATCTGCGGCATGATCTTTCTTGTATCCTGTCGCGGACCGAATATATTGCACTTTCTTGTCTCTGCAGTTTTATCGAAAATTTCCTTATACGTGTTATCGAATGCATACCTCATGAGTGACCCAATGGCTCGCGTACACGAATACGGATTCCTTGGAAATATAATTTCTCCTTCATGCTTCCTGTGTTCGCACTCACCATAAACTTCATCTGTTGACACATAGACTAACTTTTTTATGTTTTTTAACTTACGAGCTGCTTCGAATGCATTCAAGTTACACATCACGTTATTTATGAAAGTCTCCTCGGGGTGTTTTATGGAGTAATCTACGTCAGTTATTCCTGCGGCATGAATAAGATAGTCGGGTTTAAGCTCCACGACTCTTTTCCACGCACCCTTCTCTGCGAAATCCTCTTTATAAAACTTGAAGGAACCGTCCACAATCTCTGCGTGAGAACCGGTCGAACAATTATCAATCACAGCGACGTCATAGCCACTCTTTACCAAGTGTTCGGTAACATGGCTGAATATAAAACCAAGCCCCCCGGTTATTAATACTTTCTCTCTTCTCTTTTTTCCCTTAGCCATATCTACCAGTCCTTAACTTTTTCTTTGACCTTCGATTTAACGGATTGATAAACGGCGGTTGCTCTTACATCCACTTTCGGAGATAAGAGCCGCAACATCTCATGCCCCAGAATGCGGTATTGACCCCCGACTTTGTTGGCTCTAATTATTCCGCTCTTAAGCAAGCGCTTCATAGTACTCTTGCTAACCTTGAGCATTGCCCGTGCCTCCTCTGTGGTATAAACGCCGTTTGGATCAATTGAAGCCATATACAAAAAGTATACCTCCTGGGTATCAACTGGTGTCAACTGGTGTCAATAACCTGTTGAAAGAGTGTGTAAGCCGACGATGTCCTTAACTAATGAACTTGTGAACCTCTTCGGCGGCCCTCCCGCTCGCCATAAAGCCCGACTGTGTCCCATACGCCTCTACAAATTCATTATTCTTGCTATCTGCCAGGTACTCTCCAGTTTCGAGATAGTTTTCAACTGCATCCATAAGGATTTCGGGGTCGTCAGATACCATGGCGCGCTTTTTTAGAAGATTCACTGCCTTATCTGACAGCTTTACCTGCCCCAGTAGGCAAAAAATAGGTGTGTCGAACATTGCTGCCTCCACTAGGGTAGTGCTCGGCACATCGATAATAATCAGATCTGCTTTTTTGAATAAATCAGTAGCGCGCACAACCGGACTGTGTACTTCCTCTAATCCGCGGGGTGCAAATGAACGGCAGTAATCGAACAGCCCAGGAACATGGTATCGAACGGAGGGATGGCACTTTACAATTTTTTTACCAGGCAGATCTGCAAGGTGTTTGATAATGACACGCTGGGCCTGGTAGGTGCGGAAATCGGACCAGGGCACGTCACTGATCGCGATCTGCCCGGAGAGATAATACATTGTAGTCGCATACACGATGGTGGGCGCGACTGTTACTGTTGAATGCGGTACTATGCCTATGCGTAAATGGTCAAGATAACTTGAACCGACGGCCTGCTGCTGTCGCTCCAAACCGCAACGCTTTCCAGCAGCGACAAGATTCTCTTGACTGCCCACTCCCCAGTTTAAAAACAGATCGGCGTTTTCTAGATCATCGCGTGCAACCTGTTCTGCCGGAATATAGTTCAAATCTCCATGCTGCCAACCGATGACCGGAATTCCACGCTCGCGCGCAGCGACGGCGAATGCTTTAGAGGCCGCAGAGGCATTGACGCTAAAAAGCACCGCTTTAAATTTTTTCTTATTCAAAATCATCAATGCTTCTTCTGCTGTCTGATCGCCATCCAAATCCACATTCACCTGCCCCCAGATCGAATAGCCTTTTTGATATAGTGCTATATGACAATAGTTCCAATTATAACCGCTACCAAGCAACAACACGGGCTTTGTTCGTAATTGATATAAGAAAAGGTAAAATGCGGATACAATACCCCGCGTACGCATCGTCTCAAACAGATAATAAAGTCGAGCTCTCTTGCGCGTCCATGTCCGGAGCCAACTTTGTTTAATAGGGGAAGCTACAACAGTAACGCCCGGAAACGCAACAATACGATCGTCTCGCTGCGACCTCAATAGTTGCACAAACTGATTCTGCTGTGGATTAAACAAGTGGTCATCAAAAAAACCAATCCGACTTGGCTTAAGCTCCCTTCGAATGGCGGAAAGCGCAACCGCCTTGTCAAGCCCGTATTTTTCTACTGATTGATAGGGGATATCATGATTATCAAACACAAAATACGCATGCGGCGATGTCGCGATCAAGATAGCGACCGGCCTCACAGACGTGGCTACTATCTGCCTGGCAGCTTCGGCGGTATGAACAAACAGTACGGCTTGATCGTCGTGCAGTAACCCACTTAGGCTCTCGATCTCATTATCTTGCATTCCCAAAAAATAACTTACGACCCCACTAGCTTATCGATACGACTCCCGAGCATCTTACGCACCGCACAAACACATTTTTGCAATTCCATCTCAGTTTTTCTCTCATTGTATATTATTTAACTTTGCCGATGTAAAACAGGTTAGATGTAATACCAAGCCTTGCTAGTTCTTTCTTGTAGCTACGATCGGTCGCACGAATAAATCGGGCCAGTTCAGTTTTAGTGTACATGGGAAGTTCCGACCGTAGCGGTAATGCTGCCTCCGACAGACCTGGAATGCAGTTGTCCTGAGGCTTATCGTGATGAAGCCAATACATATGATTCATCACATTGTAATCCTGAACATAGGATATCTCACCCTTGAATCCCGCTTGAATCATGAGTTTTTGCATGCTGTGCGCCGTAAAATACCAGAGGTGGGACGCATGAAAGAAAAAGCGGTGATAAAGCGGCAAGTCATACGCGTAATTTAGAGCGTCATGTAAATTCGGGACTTCGATAGCGATAATGCCGCCGGGCTTAAGATACATTTTTAGCCGAGTAAGCAACTCATGGGGATTAGGAATATGCTCCACGGTTTGGAATAAACAAATAATATCGAAGTGTTTTGGGGGAAGATCGGTCTTCTCAATGTCTTCGGTATAGACCCTGCATCGGCACTTTT
>MHIV01000031.1:9758-11168 GCA_001817685.1 Candidatus Colwellbacteria bacterium RIFCSPHIGHO2_02_FULL_45_17 | reverse complement strand
AGCTCGCCCGATACCAGTGCGTCTAAGGAACCCTCCGCTGAAGGTGGAGCAACAGAAGTCGCAGGTTCAGGAGAAACTCCTCAAGCGGAAGTAGAATCCGTAGAAGAGACAGTGCCGGAAACGCCTGCGGTTGAAGCCTCGTCAAACGAGGTTGAAGGGCAGAAAGAAGCTCCAGTTGAGCCCGAGGCAAAAGTTGAAGAGAGTAAAGCAGACGAGTAAGATAACAAAAACGAAAGGTCGCAGTGAAGTAATACTAGAATGGCAGAGTATCCAGAGACAGAATTTCTAGAGTTTGTAGTAAAGTCCATTGTTGATCATCCTGAAGATGTTGAATGTGAAAGGAAGATCGATGAAATGGGAGTGCTATTGTCGTTGAAAGTAAACCGCCAGGATATGGGTCAGGTTGTTGGACGAGACGGAAGCACCGCAAAAGCCATTCGCTCCCTCTTGAGGATTGTCGGCGTTAAAAATAATGCCAGAGTGAACCTCAAGATTTTGGAGCCTGAAGGTGGAAAGCGTCCAGAGCGTCGAGAACCGAGAGCCGATGAGAGACCTAGAGATAACGCGTCCGCCGAAATGCAGGAACCTAAAATTGAGGAGCCGAAGGGAGCAGTAGATAAAGTGATCGAAGACATCAAAGACTTATAAAGTCCAGTCTAGATATTCAAGAAAAGCCCCTCATGGGGCTTTTCGTTTATAATAAAGGTACACTTGTACTGAGCTTGTCGAAGTATGACGTTTCATATCATTACACTTTTCCCTGAAGTATTCGGTGCTTACTTCAGAGAATCTATTATCGGCAAGGCGATTAAAAAACGTTTAGTTAAAATAAAGTTTTACGATCTCAAAGAATTCTCTATAGATAAAAAACATAGAAAAGTTGACGACCGTGTATATGGCGGTGGCCCAGGAATGGTTCTGGGAATCGAACCACTTGTACGCGCAATAAATAAAGCGACGGCCCGTCAGACGGGCTTGGGCGGCAAACGGCAGGCAAAGATAATTTTGCTTTCTGCGGGCGGAAGGCAGTTCGATAATAAATACGCGCAGGAGCTTTCAAAACATAAGGACGTTGTTCTAATCGCAGGGAGGTATGAGGGAGTGGATGAGAGGATTAAAAAACTCTACAGCGTCGAGGAAGTTTCAGTCGGACCCTACGTTCTAACCGGCGGCGAGGTGCCAGCGATGGTTATTGTGGATGCAGTTTCACGTCAAATTAAAGGCGTTCTCGGTAAAGAAGAATCAATAGAGGAAAAGCGTTACGGCATAGGCGTTCCCGTTTATACGCGCCCAGAAATTTTCAAGCACAAAGGTAGAAATTATAGAGTTCCAAAGGTGCTTTTATCGGGAAATCACCAGAAGATCGATACTTGGCGTAAGAAGAATAGTAAGGGATTGAATAAATAAAGC
>MHIV01000031.1:6681-9713 GCA_001817685.1 Candidatus Colwellbacteria bacterium RIFCSPHIGHO2_02_FULL_45_17 | reverse complement strand
AGGAAGATTCGGACGATGAAGACGAGCGAGACGAGTCAATAAATGAGGTCTCCGGCGAGGAGCCTTCTTTAAACGTTGAGGAGAAAGAATTGTTCCATCAAATGATGGAGGCGGGCGTGTTTTATGGTCGCTCAAAATCTAAGACCAACCCATTACTCAAGAAGTTTATTCTCACGACCCGTTCTGGCTTCGAGGTTATAGACTTGCAGAAAGCGATCGAGCACTTGAAAAGAGCTGGGGATGTTTTAAAAAATGTTATTGCGAATAACGGAGTAATCCTGTTCGTGGGTACAAGCCCGGCATGCAAAAATATAATTAAGGAAACCGCAGAAAAATTAGAATCTCCGTACGTTACGGAAAGGTGGCTCGGCGGAACTCTCACAAACTTCAAGACCATATCCGCCAGGATTAGTTACTTCAAGAAATTAAAGGAAGACAAAAGCGCCGGAAGGCTTATAAAATACACAAAGAAAGAACAACTCGAAAAAGACAAAGAACTTCTAAAATTGGAGAGACTTTTCGGTGGTATAGAGACTTTAGATAAATTACCATCAATGATTTTCATCGCGGACTTGTCTCAAAACCAGTACGCGGCCAAGGAAGCGAAGCAAAAAAAGATTCCAGTCATCGGATTTTTAAATACTGACACTGATCCAACGCTCGTTGACTATCCAATTCCAGGCAATGACAGAAGTTCGGCAAGCGTTGTATTGCTGATGAAATTTTTGGAAGAAGCCGCACTCGAAGGAAAGAAAGAGGCCCTACTTAAGAAAGAAGAACCCAAAGAAGCGAAAACGGATGGGGAAGAAGCTAGCAAATAAAAATAACAGATTTGAGTAGTAGTATGTCTGCAGAAGACGTAAAAAAACTTAGGGAGATGACAGGCGCTGGGGTTATGGATTCTAAAAATGCCCTTGAAGACGCCGGCGGAGATTTTGAGAAAGCGGCCGTACTCCTTAAAGAGCGGGGCTTAGCTAAAGCAGACAAGAAAGCGGGAAGAGAATTGGGCTCTGGGCTAGTTGACGCATACGTTCACAACGACAGAGTCGGAGTGTTGGTCAATGTAAGCTGTGAAACAGATTTTGTCGCCAGATCCGAGGATTTTAGGGATTTGGTACACAACATCGCGATGCAAGTAGCCGCGATGAACCCAAAGGATGTTCACGAGCTCATGGAACAGGCGTATATTAAGGATGAGAAAGAAACTATAAGCGACTTAGTAAAAGGAGCTATCGCCAAAATTGGGGAGAACATAAGGATAGAGGAATTCACGCGATACGAGATATAAAAAATGTACGAGTTAATATTACAACTCATCCTGATGACCTCGCTCGCTGTCGTGGTTTATTTGATGGCAATCGCGGTTCCGAGAGTTGAAGATATTGGAGAAAAAAAGAACGGTAGTGGTTCGATAAATTTGCCGCTCGATAGGCTGGATGCGCTACTTGGAAAAGCAAAAGACAAAGCCTTGAGACGTTTGCGAGTCGTCGTTATGAAGACAGATAACTTCATAAGTCGACAGTTGAATAACAAAGAGGAAAAGTTATAATCCTACTAGCGCAAACTGCACGGGTGGCGGAGCGGTCAATCGCACCAGACTGTAAATCTGGCGGCTATATGCCTACGGGGGTTCAAATCCCTCCCCGTGCACCAGTTAATTTTGTATGAAGATTAGTGTTCCAAGAGCAATTTCGTTCAATACACTCGGAAGTTTTTTCGTTTTTTTATCGTTACCACTAAGTTTAAGTATCATAATCTACCCATTTATTAATATTACAAATCTCATAATTGTTTTATTTTTTATAGGCCTGCTTATTAGAAGAAGAAATAGGTTTATTACTTTTCATTCTGCAAGTGTTACTAGAAAGTTAATAGAAAACACATTAGGTTTGATGAAATTGAACTATACGTACGAACTTGATATACTCA
Organism: Candidatus Colwellbacteria bacterium RIFCSPHIGHO2_02_FULL_45_17; assembly: GCA_001817685.1. Classification (GTDB taxonomy): domain Bacteria; phylum Patescibacteriota; class Minisyncoccia; order UBA6257; family Colwellbacteraceae; genus 2-02-FULL-45-11. The sequence goes on along the minus strand of MHIV01000031.1, from coordinate 7,784 downwards.
CAGTAAATAAGACACGAACTCAGATTTTAATTAGGAGTATAGGATTTTTTACTGTTATTATATTCAACATGATAGAGAAGGACTCTAAAAGAGAAAAGTATATCATGAACACACTAATAAAATATCAGCAGCTAAGTAGTAAAAGTAGTTTTTAGAAGTTTATGCAAAAAGAAAAAGTTCATTTCGAAATAGATATAAACGTTCCACAGGAGAATGTGTTTGATTTTCTTACAGATCCGAAGAATATTCCACTTGTACTGCCGGGGCTTGTAGAGAATTACAATATTCCAGAATTGCCGATTAAAAAAGGCTCAACTTTTAATTTTAGGTATCAGATACTAGGCGTTTTGCTTGATGGAAAGACGATAATAGATGAGATTGAAAGATCATCGATATACAATTTTACTACTGAAGGCGAGGTTGATAGTAAGTGGCTACAGAATATGACGACAAAGAACGGCGGCACACATTTCACTCTAGATGTAGAATATACACCCCCGCGGTCTTGGCTCGATAAAGCAAAGCTTACTATGATTCAGGAGATTAATCGAAGAGACGCTGAAAAATACACAAAGAATTTAAAAGAATTGTTGGAAATGCAATCTTGATTTTAATATTGCTGTGAAACGCTCGTTAGTCAACGATATTCATTCACAACTTAATCCCACAGAGGTTAAGGAGATTTTCTCCGCTAGATCCGTAGAGCAAATACAAGAACTCGTAAAAAAACCCCGTGATATAGATGAGTCGCTTTGTATTGCTGGTGGAAGGCATTCGATGGGTGGTCAACAATTTATAGAAAACGGAATTTTAATAGACATGTCTAAAATGGACAAAGTCACAAATTTTGATTCCGAGCAAGGACTGATTGAGATAGAAGCTGGCATACAATGGCCGAAGCTCGTCGAATATTATCTTAACTTGCAAAAGGGTAACAACAAACAATGGGGTATAGCTCAAAAACAAACCGGTGCGGATCGTTTTAGTATAGGGGGAACTATTTCATCAAACAGTCATGGGAGAGGACTAGCAATGAAGCCAATAGTTGATAATATCGAAACACTAACCATAATCAACAATCAGGGAGAACTTGTAAGATGTAG
>MHIV01000031.1:0-6651 GCA_001817685.1 Candidatus Colwellbacteria bacterium RIFCSPHIGHO2_02_FULL_45_17 | reverse complement strand
TTATTGTATCCGCTACGTTACGCTTAGTGCCTCGTAGAAAAATTCAACGCACAGTAGAAGTTATTGGCATAGAGACTCTTATAGATTTATTTAAAAAGCGAATTTCCGAGGGGTTCTTATATGGAGATTTTCAATTTTCTATAGATGAAAAAAACGATGATTTTATGCACAAGGGCGTACTTTCGACATACAAACCAATTGATAGTGATATCGCGATGGCAAAAAATAAAAAGAAGCTTTCAAAAAGGGATTGGAATAATCTATTACTTCTAGCACATACAGATAAGACAAGAGCATTCGAAATCTACTCAAATTATTATTTATCGACATCCGGCCAAATGTACTGGTCAGATACTCACCAGCTGAGTAGCTATATAGACAATTATCACAGTTTTATAGATAAAAAATCGAAAGCCAAAAAAAAGAGCAATGAAATAATTACAGAAATCTATATACCAAGAAGTTTCTTATTGCCGTTTATAAACAAGGCACGAGATTACTTTCGCGAAAATAAAATAAATTTAATTTATGGAACAATCCGGCTTATAGAAGAAGACACGGAAAGCTTTCTTCCTTGGGCACGTGGATCTTGGGTATGTATCGTTTTCAACCTACACACTGAACACACAAAAGAAGGTATAGAGAACTCCACAAAGGCTTTTCGACACTTAATAGATCTTTCTATAGAGTTCGATGGTTCGTATTCTTTAACATATCACAAATTTGCTACAAAAAGGCAGGTAGAAGCCTGCTACCCCAAGTTTAAAGAGTTTCTGGTCTTAAAAAGACAATATGATCCAAAAGAAATTTTTCAGAGTGATTGGTACAAACATTACAAGGCATTATTTTCGGCGTAAAAATGGATGTTAATTTAAGGTTATTACTCATTTTATTTGTTATTCTTTATCCCTCGCTCGTTTTTTTATTGCGTACAGTCATTGTGTGGAAAAAAATAGGTAGCCTTCCAATTACGTACGGAAAGACTAATAGTAAACATGACCGTCTTGGAAGAATATTCAAGATTCTAGTTTGCATGAGCCTAGCTAGTGCGATTATCTATTTAGAGTCAATGGGCACATACCAGAAACTCCTTCCAATAACGAGCTTAGAAATAGTAACCCTAAGGGTAATTGGTATATTTTTTGCGTATACTTCAATGATCTGGACGATCATATCTCAAGCGCAAATGGGTTCGTCGTGGCGTATAGGAATTGATGAGAAAAACAAAACTAGACTTGTTGTTGGTGGCGTTTTTAAGCTATCCAGGAACCCGATTTACTTAGGTGTAATTATCACTTTGTTTAGCCTTTTCCTAGTATTACCAAATTTAGTAAATTTGGTAATTTTACTTGCGACAATAACAACAATATCAATGCAAGTGAAGCTAGAAGAAGAATATCTTAAGAAGATTTACGGAGAAGAATACTTAAGCTATATTGAAAGAACCCCTAGATGGTTGTAATCTAGCCCAGGTTGTAATTTCAAGTGTAAGGCTCCCAATCCCTCCCCGTGCACAGGATGTAACTGATAGAAAAAGCATGAATGATTTCGAGAAATGGATCATGGGCTTTAGTACCACCATGAAAGACGTTGATCAGAGATCGGTGGAACGTTTATTTGGTGCGTATCGGAAAATTCCTAAAGAATTGAGAAACCGACAAAAGTTGTTCCAGGTGCTGGAGAAAGAAAATCCTCACATTTTCAGTACCACCATAGCGGCTCCGAAAAGCATAAATTTGGACGAGCAAAACATGAACAAGAGGAAAATCCTTGACGAAGGAAAAGGGGACTGGCAATGGTTGAGAAAGATGATACCGGTCTCTCTGAAAAATGGACTGATAGGGGAGATTACGTACAATACCAGACAATTATTTCCTACCAAAGATTACAAGCACTCCAGCAGAATAAAAGACCTAAAAGGCCTTAGGGAAAATGTTGAAATAAATAACGATTGGGGAAGGACTGATTTATTTGGATTGAGAATTGTACCGAAGCGGGCGTGTTTCTTCCCAGACATGGTTGGAAAATTTGAGAAGGAATTCGGCAACGATATCGTCTTTAAATTGAACTTTTTTTCTAATCGAGAAAAAAAAGTAACTCGTATCAGGAAAATCCCTGATTACTACTGCGCAATAAATTACTACTTCCCTATTCGTCCCTTTTTTATGGAAGTGCAAGTTAGAACACCTGGCATCGACTTATGGTCCTGTCTCGCACATGACACCATATATAAGAACAAGATAAAAGTCAGTCCATTAATGAAACGCCACATAATCAGGTTCGGAGAAATGTGCAATATCGTAGATTTCTTCGAGATCACCTCATGTGAGAAAACATAACTTACCTTCCCAATTCACCAGTGTCTTCCTTCGATAAACTGTTTACGGCTGAAACCCCAAAAAGTCCCGCAAAGTGTATAATCAGAGCACTAATTGCCACCTTAGCTCAGCTGGTAGAGCAACAGTTTTGTAAACTGTAGGTCCGCGGTTCGAATCCGCGAGGTGGCTCCAAGAGATGAAAAAGATTCACTTCGTCGGCATAGGGGGAATCGGAATGAGCGCTTTGGCGCGTTTTTATTTTTCAGATGGGTGGAGGGTCTCTGGCTCTGATCTTGCGGAATCCGACATCACCAAAGCATTAGCAAGTGAAGGAATTGAAATAAACATTGGACACTCCGAGGCAAATTTGAAAAACGATACAGAGAGAGTTGTTTTCTCTGCGGCTGTCGGTAGCGGCAACCCCGAACTTAAAAAAGCAGAAAAGTTGAATATAAAAGCATCAACTTATGCAGAGACTCTAGCAGAATTAACGAGGGAGTATTTTACAATTGCAGTCTCGGGTTCGCACGGCAAAGGCACAACGACGGCGATGCTCGCACTCATCATGATTGAGGCAGGACTCGATCCGATCGTGATAATAGGAACACTTCTCAAAGAATTCGGCGGCTCAAACTTCAGATCTGGAGGCGGGAAATATCTATTGATTGAAGCAGATGAATACGATAGGTCGTTTCTTAACTACAGACCTAGCGTAGTTGTAATAACCAATGTGGATGCTGAACATTTGGATGTGTTCCACGATATTGACGGAGTGGTTGGAGCTTTCAATCAGTACGTGAAGAATTTAGATAAAGATTCAACAGCTATTCTGAATAAGAACGACATTAATTCAGAAAAAATTGCGCTGGGATACCAGGGCAAAATAATTTATTTCGATAGGGGAGATTGGGATCTTGGGGTGCCTGGAGAATTTAATCAGATAAATGCAGAAGCCGCTTGGCAAGTGGCAAAAGTCATCGGCGTTGAAAAAGGTATCGCCGAGAGGGCACTCAAGAGCTACAGGGGAGCCTGGCGCAGGAGGGAGGAGATCGAGCCGATAAGTGGATATGAGGGCGCGATTTTCTACTCTGACTACGGGCACCATCCGACAGAGATCAAAGCCACAGCCAAAGCCCTAAAAGAAAAATACCCTGAAAGGAAGTTTCTTCTCGTCTATCAGCCACATCAAGCTAAGCGCCTAGAAGCGCTTTTCAGCGACTTTATAGGTGCATTCGATAGCGTCGATGAGCTGGTACTTTTACCCGCCTACGAGGTTGCTGGTAGGGAGGGCGTCAAAGGGAAAACGAGTGATGACCTCGCGCGCGCAATTGAAGAGAAAAACAGCAAAAGTGGGCGAGTACAAGGCGTACATTACTTGCAAAGTTTTGAGGAAGCACTTAAACTCATCGGAGACCAACTGGTGGTCTTTATGGGGGCTGGCGATATAGATAAGGACGTTAGAAAATATTTCAGGTCGAAGCTTTTATAACATAGGTATCGTTCGCCGACGTAGCTCAGTCGGTAGAGCAACTCCTTGGTAGGGAGTAGGTCGCCGGTTCAATTCCGGCCGTCGGCTCAGTAATAGACATGTCAAAATCAACATTTACGGAAAAACTAATAACGTTAAAGTGTACTAACTGTAATAGGAAGAATTACTATACCCGAAAGAATAAGAAAACCGTTGAGAGAAAGATCGAGTACAAAAAGTACTGCAAGTGGTGCAAAAAGCACACGATCCACAAGGAAGCCAAGACGCGATAATAAATGCACGTACTAATTTTTGGGGACAGTCTCGTTAGGGGACATAAAGACCTTGAAAAAGGTGGGTGGGTCACGAGACTACGTATTCACTACTTCAATAATCCGACCGAAAGAGACACTAGTATCTTCGAGTCAGGAATATCTGGTGACAGCACGCAGGAATTGCTTGAAAGGTTCGATGGAGAGTCCAAACCAAGGCACCCAGAGGTCATTGTTTTCTCCATCGGCACAAACGATGCCTCATTTATTAAATCAGAAGACAAAATGATTACTACGCAAGACACATTTAAGAAAAACCTAGAAAAGCTAATTGAGCTGGCAATGGAATATACTAAAAAAATTGTATTCGTCGGTCTCACTAGGGCTGATGAATCAAAAACAACACCTGTCCCATGGTATGAAGACCTCCACTACACAAACAGTAAGCTGGATGAGTACGACAGAATTATAAGAGACGTTGCAAACAAAGAGGGAGTTGCGTATATAGACTTATCAGAAGTTGTTGATATTGACGACTTAGCTGATGGACTCCATCCAAACGCGAATGGTCATCAGAAAATATTTGAGAAAGTAAAAGCCGAACTAGAGACTCTCGGATACGTCTAATGCGTTTCGAAAACAGAGAAGAGGCCGGAAAAAAGCTAGCGGAGAAACTGGAGAGGTTTAATGGTGAAGGCGTTGTTGTACTTGCACTTCCGAGAGGAGGAGTGGTTTTAGGATATGAAATCGCGAAACACTTGGGCGCTCCACTCGATTTAATAATCACAAGGAAAATTGGTCATCCGACAAGCCCAGAATACGCAATCTGCGCGGTAGCGGAAGACGGTCATATGCTTTGCAATGAGGAGGAGCGTTCTCGTATTGATAAAGAATGGTTTAATAAAACAGTGGCAGAAGAACAAGAGGAAGCAGAGAGAAGAAGAAAGTTATATCTGAAAGGTAAAAAGCAAAACTTAAAAGGAAAAACAGTTATTATAGTTGACGATGGCATTGCTACTGGGCTTACATTGCGGCTTGCGATTGAAGAGGTGAAGCACGAAAATCCCGCGAAAATAATTGTTGCAGTCTCGGTTGCCCCGGAAGACGTTGCAGATGAAATAGAAAAAAGCGTGGATAAGTTCATTGCGCTCCAAATCCCGGAAGTATATCTCGGAGCCGTTGGAGCCTATTACAACAGCTTCGAGCAGGTGTCCGACGAGGAGGTAGTGCGCCTACTCGGAGAATCGAGGGGTTGACCCTGAGCTTGCCGAATGGGTTGACGGATTGAGCTAGTCGGTTATACTACTTGAACATCACTGCAGACAGCGGGCACAACCCCACTTCGCTAAAGCACGAAGGGGCAAGTAAGACCTGCCTAAGTGTAAGAAATTTCTGCGGTTTTGTGCGCAGTTTTTTTATGGCTATAACAAGAGTACAAAAAGAGAATATCGTTGAAGAAGGAAAAAAGGATTTGCAAGAATCCGGTGTTGTTCTATTTACAGACTACAAGGGAACAAGCGTAAGCGATCTTGGTATTTTGCGTACGACTCTGAAAGAGGCGAATGCCAAGATGAAAGTTATAAAGAAAAGATTGCTCAAAATAATTTTGAACGACAGCGGAGTAAACTTCGACCCGACTGGACTCGAAGGGCAAGTCGCGGCAGTGTTTGCGCGTGGAGACGTGACGGATATCGCAGGACCAATTTACAACTTCGCCAAAACTCACGAAGGCTTTGCAATTCTCGGCGGAGTTAATGTAAGGGAGAAGGTGGAAATTCCGCTAGACTTGATTATTAGAATTGGGACATTGCCGTCGAGGGAAGTGTTGATAGCGCAATTAGTCGGCACTATAGCCGCGCCGCTTCGCGGATTAATGTACGTACTGAAAGGAAAAAGTGAAAAGTAAAAGTGAAAAACAAGGTCGAACTCAGAGTAATAATCTAGATACTAGTTACTAGGTACTAAAATCATGGCAGAAGAAACAAAAGAAGAGGGGCAAGAGAAGCTAAGTCCTGAAATGGAGGCACTTACAAAGAAATTTGAGAAGCTTATCAGCGAGATCGAGAAACTCTCAGTAATGGAGCTAGCAGAGTTAGTCCAGGTTCTTGAGAAAAAATTTGGCGTTTCTGCTGCGGCACCAGTTGCAGGGGCGGCTGGAGGAGCTGAAGTAGAAGAGAAAGATTCATTCAACGTAATGTTGAAAGCGTCTGGCGAACAGAAGATCAATGTCATCAAAGCCGTACGTGAAATTACTGGCCTTGGACTTAAGGAATCAAAAGACTTGGTTGAAGGCGCTCCTAAAGTAATTAAGGAGGGTGTTAAGAAAGAAGAAGCAAACGAGTTCAAAAAGAAACTCGAGGAAGCCGGCGCAACAGCCGAGCTTCAGTAGAGGGTACAATTCTGCACCCTCTGAAAGAGAGTACAGTACTGTACTCTCTGGCCTGCCTGCCGGTGGGCAGGGCGATTAGCTCAGCGGTAGAGCGTTCGGTCCACATCCGAAAGGTCGGAGGTTCGACACCTCCATCGCCCACAAAACAGAAGAACCTCTGTAAAAGAGGTTCTTCTGTTTTTGGAGATGTCGAACGCAAAAGGG
>MHIV01000030.1 GCA_001817685.1 Candidatus Colwellbacteria bacterium RIFCSPHIGHO2_02_FULL_45_17 | reverse complement strand
GCGACGAGGCCCGGCGAATGGTCTCGTCGGGCCGTCAGATAGACGCAAGGTGCTGGTCATGATGGTGTACCTTAATCGAAGGTTCACCGTGGTGCCGGCCGAAAACTCCCTTGAAGGCTGGCTTTCCACATCCGCAGTTTTGCGGAGACTCCACAGGGCTGCACTGGCGCGTGCTGTCGCAATCCTTTACGGAGAAAAAGGCGCAGTCCGCTCGTGGAATCTGCATCCGACTTTCTGTCATCCCCCTACTCCTTCCTCGAAGAACTTCCTTTTAAGTTTCCAGTTTTGCACATCCACAATTCCTTTGTCAATTTGAATAAATCTAGTACGTTTAGGACAGCACCCATACAAGAAAGGAGGTGAACCTCAATGAATACAGCGATGCTGCTGGTTTTCGTCGAAATCCTTTTCTCTGCGCTCTTTGTTCTCTTCCGTCTGCGGTTCCAGCCGATTTTTCACAAGGGAGACGTTGTGGATTGGGATTTTGACTCGGTCCCCAGGCTTGGGAGGAATTCTGCTCATTCGACTAGTCGGCGCGGAAATGGATCGTTCGCCGCTCATCTAGACAGCAAGGACTTTGTCCATCCAGCAGGCCGGTATGGAAATGGACCGTTCATCGTTGATCGAACTTGGAGCGTTGACTTCGCGAGACGAAAGTCGCCGAAGGCTCTCTCTAGGCCGGGCAGCGGCATGAGGGTTGTCAGTTTGGACCACCTTAGCCATCCGCAGTTCGTGGTAATAGTGAGGAGAAAGGATGGACGTGTGAGGCCTGTTGGAACTGAGTTCTCCGGAGCCTATTTCAAGAGAGTCCATCACGCGCACAACGGGTTCCACCGTCTGGGCAAGAGAGTTCGCCACTCGAAGAGATAGGGCTGTAAGCAACTGCGAGTGCCTACAGCCCTATCTCTGCCCCCCAAATGTAACTTTTTAGTCACAAGACGGCATATCATATTTAGAAAGGCAGAAGTGGATAAACAAGAAAACACAAATCTTGCGAATCTGATTGGAGAAGCTCGGAACGGTAATACTGATGCCTTTCGGGTGATCTTTGATCAATTTGTAGACAGACTATACGGCTATTCTTTGTCGCGTACAGCAACGAGAGAGGACGCGCTTGATGTTGTGCAGGATACTTTCGTCGATCTTTGGGATGGGCTCACGAAATTTGAATATAGATCCGACGAGGAGTTTAGCGGCTTCGTTTTTAAAGTGCTGAAAAGAAAGATCGCTAAACAGCACAGGGCAAGGCGAGGTGATGTGCCGCTTGATGATTTGGGATCCGAGGAAGGATACGAAATAGAAGTTGAGGATTATCGTTTTGTGATGGATGGAGTTGATTCACTATCTCCTAAGTATAGGGAGGTTGTGAGATTGCGGTACTGGTCGGGACTCACTTTCGGCGAGATTGCCGCTGTCTTGAATACAAATGAGGGGACGGTGAAAGTAAGACACCATAGGGCGATAGAAAAGTTAAGGGGGAAAATAAAGAAATGAAGAACATAGAAAAGGAATTAGAGAATATAAAACCTGTCGGACTTAGCGGCGACGATAAACATATCCTTTGGTCGAAGATCGAAGGGGGAATTCGTGCAAGGAAAAATTACAATAAAAATATGAACAAAATATTTGGTATGAGTGCGAGGTTCGTAGCAGTTGCTGTACTTGTTGTATTGGTATTAACAAGTGGCTCAGCGTTCACGGTGTCCGCGGCAAATGCGGCGGCCCCAGGGGACACTCTTTTCCCCGTTGACGAATTCGTAGAGAAAGTAGAACTCTTCTTTACCAGACAAGAAAATAAGGCAGAGCGAAGACTCGAGTTCGCAGAAGAGAGATTAGCGGAAGCAGAAGCAATAATTGCACTTTCGGATGACGATGACTCTTCAACGTCAACTGATAATACTTCAACTTCGACAGACGGCGATTCTAATGGTCGTATCGGAGGAGTTATAAGAGCGGAGCATGTTCTAGACGTAGCGCTTAATCGTTTAGAGGCTATAAGAGAGGATCTTGTTGAAGAAGGCGATACAGAGGGTGTCGCGGAAATCGACGCTTTAATAGCGGAATTAATAGATCTTGCAGAGGATCATATCGCATATCTTACAGAGCTTCACGAGAATATAGCAGAAACTCGCGAGGAGCTTAAGGAATTAAGGGTAGAAGCGAGAATCTCTGGAGACGAGTTAAGGTTTAGGTTCGACCACAGACCATTTAGCGTTGAGGGTGAAGATGATGAGGATGAAAATGCTACAACGACGCCAGGTAGAAGAATCGGAAGATTGTTTGACGCGTCAGAACATGAGTGGAAAGAGGTACTCTGTCACATTACACCGGGAGACTCTGATAATGTTCAGACAATAGAGGTTGGTTCGCCAGCTGCGTTGAGGGCGCACTTGGCACATGGAGACGATGAGGGTCCTTGTGATGAGGATAGTGATGATGACGAGGATGAGGATGAAGATGAAGACGAAGATGATGCCAAACTTACCGTCATCAAAGTTGTCGTGAACGATGATGCTGGTACTTCAGGCGTCGGAGACTTCGAACTTTCCGTTGGCACAAAAGAAGTTGATAGCGGCGAAGAAGAAGACTTTAACCCAGGTACCTACAAAGTTAGCGAAGACGGACCCGATGGATACACAGCGACATTCAGCGGAGCTTGTGATAGCGACGGAGATGTCACGCTTGTAGCGAGTGACGACAAGACTTGTACAATTACGAATGACGACGACGAGCCATCTACGTAATTACTGCATATATCGTTGAGAACGAACACAAGCCCCGCTTTGCGGGGTTTTGTGTTGAATGTCGTATTCTAGGGATGTAATCTAGAGCACGATGGATAACAATAAAGAAATGTATCCGACGGAAATCGAGGATCTCGAGGATTACGAGCCTGCGAAAAGTAGGCGAGTATATCGGGTAATCGGTTTCTTGATAATTGCAGGCCTGATTTACATCACAGGCGTTGAGCAGGCGCTTTTCTTTCGTAAAACTCCGCTTGGTACGCCACAGCAGGAAGCGGAGAGTTTGTTGAATGCGGAGACAATAATAGTGTCGCTCAATATCATCGTATTTAGAAATAATGGAAATTTTGGCTCGGGCAGAACACAAGATGACATAGCGCAGATTGTGAGTAACGCTTCTGATATATGGAACCAAGCTGATATTGATTTTCAAATTAAGCAAACTGTCTTTATCGATGTAAGCGATGATGAGATACGTTCGTTTTTCGAAAATCCTCGTGATTTCGTTTTAGCGCTAAACGAATATGACCCAGAGGCTATAAATATCTTTTTCTCTAAGTCCCTGGTTGATTTGCCTGATGTAACCGGCATAGCATTTGTAGGATTGAGGGCGGTAGCGGTGCCGGATCTAACGACCGTCTATGATTTTAGGGTTCTTGCGCACGAGATTGGTCATATTCTTGGTCTCGGACATTCGGATCTCGACAAGTCGAGCCTCATGTATAAAAACGCGAACAGTTTTGATATAACTGAAGAAGAGGTTTTAACGGCTCGCGATACGGCTCTCAAGTTTTAGTATGAAGTTTTCTGAAAGGTGTTGGGATATTCTTAAAGGAGATGGCGTTGGTATTATGCCGACAGACACAATTTACGGTGTTGTTGGTTCTGCTATGAATAAAGATACTGTAGACCGGATTTATACCATTCGTCACAGAGACAGGAGAAAACCGATGATAGTTTTGATTTCCTCGTCGGATGAATTTAGAAAGTTCGGTATGAAATTGGGGAGCGAAGACCTCGAAGCTTTGAGCAAGGTATGGCCAGGGAAAGTTAGCGTAATTTTGCCGTGTATCAATCCTGAGTTCGAATATCTTAGCTGTGGTACGAGTTCAATAGCGTTTAGGGTGCCTTACGATGAGGACTTAAGGGAATTACTTCTTGCTACAGGACCTGTTGTTGCGCCGAGCGCGAATCTAGAAGGAAAAGAGCCCGCGACTACAATCGTTAAAGCGGAGGAATATTTTGGTAGCGACGTTGATTTTTACGAAGACGGCGGGAAGATCGAAAATACACCTTCGACGCTGGTTCTTTTAGATCGCGGAAAGTTCAGAGTTGTTCGGCAGGGCGCAGAGAGGTTAAGTAAAGATTTAGTTCTCTACTGAAAATAATCTAGAACCCACGTATAAAATAATTATGATTATAAAATTTCTTTCTGTAGCCGCCCTTCTTTTTATCGGAGCCTTTTTATTTTTTAATGCCGGGAACTTGAACTTGCCGGCAGTTTTTATAACAGGCAACGAAACGACTTCTAGCGAAGAGGTGGCCGCTGGTCCAGAGGATAGCGCCGTAGCTGATGTTGAAGAAGAAACTCCCATTGAAGTTGACGAGATTGGCGAGCTTTCACTACCCGGTGAGAATGTTACGAAAACCGAACCTCATCCGAGTGCTTTCATCACAGAACTTGGCGTTTTTGTATGGATGAATTTCGAGAGAGTAAACAGCGGACTTGAACCGCTTTCGAGAAATGCTCTCCTCGATCAGGTCGCAGGCGCCAAGCTTAATGATATGTTCGCAAAACAGTATTTTGCGCACGGGTCGCCTAGCGGCGATTATATTAACGATTTGGCTGTGGATTTTGGGTACGAATATCTTCTCATAGGAGAAAATCTTGCTTATGGAGATTTTGCGAACGACAAAGAGTTAGTAGATGCATGGATGAATTCTAAGGGTCACAGGGAGAATATCCTGAATAAGAATTACGAAGAAATTGGTATCGCGGTTGGTAGGGAAATGTTTAATGGTAGAGAAACGTGGATAGCCGTCCAGAGTTTCGGAACTCCATACTCTAAATGTGATTTTGTTGATGAGTCATTGCTTCAAGATATTAACGAAGGCAAAGACGAGCTTGAGGAATTAGAAGATTTGTTATCAGAGATGCGTGACGAGATAGAGGCCACAAATCCCAAAAGCGGCCCAGAGTATAATGCAATGGTGGCCGAATATAACGATTTAGTCGGAGAATATAACGCCTTGCTAAAAGAGATTAACGCATTGGTAAAGACGTATAACGGACAAGTAGAAGAACTCCAGATTTGCGTCGAGGCCATTCAATAGGGGCTTCGTTACTGTGTTAGAATTTTAATATGGATTTAACGCAGGAGTTAAAGAAGCGGATAAAAGGAGAGGTTTTAGACGACGAGAAAACTCTAACCAAATATAGTACAGACGCAAGTCTTTTTAGAATTAAGCCACGCGTTGTTGTGTTTCCTGTGGATGTTGATGATATCAAAGCGATTGTTAAATTTGTTGCGGAGAATAAAAGCGAAGACCCGTCTTTGTCGTTGACTGTTAGGTCGGGTGGAACGGATATGAGCGGAGGAACGCTCACAGAATCAATTGTAATTGATGTTAATAGGCACCTAAATCAAATTAAAGAAGTGGGGGATACTTACGCAGTCGTCGAACCCGGGATGTATTATAGGGATTTCGAGAAAGAAACTTTGCGAAAGAATTTGATTATGCCTTCGTATCCGGCTTCGCGTGAAATTTGCACAGTGGGCGGAATGGTCGCAAATAACGCGGGAGGGGAAAAGACACTGACTTACGGAAAGACGGAAGACTATGTTGATCAGGTAAAAATGGTGCTTTGTGATGGGAACGAGTATTTGTTTAAACCGCTCGACAAAGAAGGGCTTTCTCAAAAGATGAAACTTGGAACCGTTGAAGGCAAGGTTTATAGAAAGCTTTTTGAACTAGTTGATAAAAACTACGAAGCGATTAAAAGCGCTAAGCCGAATATTTCTAAGAATTCGGCCGGATATTTTTTGTGGAATGTTTGGGATAAGGATAACCAGCTATTTGATATCCCGAAAGTGATTGTTGGCTCTCAAGGGACTTTTGGCGTGATTACAGAGATTACGTTTAAATTAATCCATCCGAAGAAACATTCGACCCTGCTTGTAATTTTCTTGAAAGATTTAAAGAATTTGGGACGTGTAGTAGAAAAAGTTCTTAAACACAACCCAGAAAGCTTTGAGTCTTATGACGACCACACTCTGAAAATTGCCCTGCGATATTTGCCGGATATGATTAAACTCCTTGGAGCAAAGAGTTTGGTGAGCTTGGGCATACAATTCCTGCCGGAATTTTGGATGGCCGTTACCGGCGGAGTGCCGAAACTTTTCTTGGAGGCAGAATTTACCGGAGACACCGAGGAGGAGATTTACAGAAAGGCTTACGCGGCGCAAAAAGATCTTCAAGAATTTGGCTTAAAGACTCGGGTGACGAAGGGGGAGACGCAGATGGAAGCGGACAAAGAGGAGAAAAAGTATTGGACAGTTAGACGCGAGAGCTTCAACTTACTAAGACATCATGCGCATGGAAGGCGGACAGCGCCGTTTATTGACGACATTGTCGTGCGTCCTGAAAAACTTCCAGAATTTCTCCCCAAGCTCGACGACGTTATGGATGACTACGATTTGATTTACACAATTGCCGGGCATGTGGGCAATGGGAATTTTCACATCATTCCGCTTATGAAATTGAATGACCCGAAAACGGGGAAGATAATTTCGGAGCTTTCTTATAAAGTTTACGATCTTGTTATCGAATTTGGGGGTTCGATAACCGGAGAGCACAATGATGGATTAATAAGAAGTCCCTTTTTGAAACAGATGTACGGCGATAAGATTTACGGATTTTTCGAGGAGACCAAGAGAATATTTGACCCCGATAATATATTTAACCCCGGGAAGAAAGTAAATTCAGATTTCTCTTACGCGCTCGCGCATTTGGCGATAGAGTCCTGACATGACCGAGAAAGAACTTAAAGAAAGAAAACAGCGTGTTTCTCGTCTTAATAGCGAGCTAAAAAAGCTTTTCCCGAACGCTAAAATTGAGCTGAACCACAAAAATCCGCTGGAGTTGCTCGTGGCTGTTATTCTCTCCGCACAGGCGACCGATAAGAAAATAAACGAGATTACAGAGAAACTTTTTAAGAAATACAGAAAACTTGATGATTATGTTAATGCCGATCCAAAGGAGTTCGAGAAGGATATCCGTCAGAGCGGATTTTTCAGGAGCAAGACAAAGAATGTTTTAGGAGCTGTGAAGAGAATAAAAGAAGTCTACGGCGGCAAAGTTCCGAAAACTATGGAAGAATTGCTTACACTTCCTGGCGTGGCTCGCAAAACTGCCAATATTGTTCTGAGGAATGCATACGGTGTTATCGAAGGGATAGCAGTCGATACGCATGTCGCGAGGCTTGCTCGAAAGTTCGATCTTACGGACTTCAAAGATCCAGTGAAAATCGAACGAGACTTGATGGAGATACTGCCCAGAAAGGAATGGGGGGATTTTAACCATAGATTGGTTCTCTACGGCCGACATGTCTGCCGAAGAAGGGTGCATAACAATTGCGAGGACCATCCTCTAACAAAGATTTACCCAAAAGCTGTGAATATTTGGCCATAAACTGGAATTATGAATTAGGAATTAAGAATTATGCTAAAACAGATCTTTATTGGTATAATTGTGTTAACAACAATTTCTCTAGCGGCGGTTTTTCTTTTGAATATAAACGAAGATTCACAACAACAGCCGATAACTACAATGAAAATAGGAAGCAGTGCGTTTCAAGATAAAGGTACTATACCGGCGAAGTATACATGCGATGGGAATAATATTATCCCGCCGATTTCAATTTCCGATGTCCCCGAGGGCACAAAAACCTTGACGCTCATTATGGATGATCCAGACGTTCCCAAATCTATTCGTCCAGATGGTATTTTTGACCATTGGCTTGTTTGGAATATTCCCGCCGACGTTAAGGAGATTAGGGAAGGGGAGGCACCAGCTGGCATCGAGGGTAAAAATACGAGGGGTGACAAAAAATATACCGGCCCGTGTCCGCCCGACCGTGAACACAGGTATTTCTTTAAACTTTACGCACTTGATGCGGAATTAGAGCTAGACCCAAATACGACGACTAAGGGCGATCTTATGCACGCAATGGATGGACATATAATTGCAGAAGTCGAATTCATGGGGCGTTACGAGAGGCCGTAATAATGCAAAAGGGTCGCAAGATTTATAAAAATATGTCACAGAAAAACTACTTTGTCCTATCCGGGACGATATTCGCGATTGTTTTTCTTCTGCATGCGTTAAGACTCCTTAACGCGTGGGACGTTGTTATAGGGAGTTGGCAGGTTCCAGTGTGGGTAAGTTGGTTCGGTGTTGTAGTAGCGGGAGTTCTGGCTTGGTCAGCGTTCAAGCGCAATAAGTAACCCCGTATAAAAATATAGAAGATAAAGGTGTCTGGAAAAAACAAGACCACAGCTTTGCTGTGGATTTTTGAGGGGCCGGGGCACCTCGACGTGTGCGGGGAATGCCCACTCATCCTCCGTGGTTCACCGACTTGGTGACCAGAGCCATGTGTGGTACGTCGAGGTGCCCCGATGATTTTCGCCGAGCGGGAGATCTGTCTCATGTTCCGGGAGTGGAAGAAGGAGCGGACAGAGGGGACAGAGCCCCGCTCGGCATCTGTAGGAACGCGGTTTGATGATCACGTTCCAAGCTTAAGAGCTATGGTGCCGGCAGAGGCGGAGTGCGGTCGACCGAGTGAGGGTCTGTGAGCAGAAAACCCCACCCCCACCGGCACCGCAAGAACTCTATATTGGTGACCCCCCTAAGTCAATAGGAAATCACCACCTATTGTTTGCTGACTTTGTGACCGCCGAATCTCTCCCTAAGCGCGTTTATGATTTTTCCTGTAAAGTCCGGATTCTTCTGAGATAAAACCCTAAATTTAAATGATTCCTCTATAATTTTTGCTTTTATATTCATTTCCTTCGCAGTTTCAGCGGTCCATTTGCCGGTGCCAGTGTGTTCAGCCTTACCAGATATTTTGGATAAGCCGGCGCCGTGAAGATCGAATGCCTCTTTGAGCCACCCCACAAGCCTTGATTCGATTACTGCGCCGTGGTTATACACATCCGCAATTTTGGAAAGGTCTAGTTTATAAGATGCGTGTTTTAGAATAGTAAATCCCTCGGCGATTGATTGCATCATTCCGTACTCGATGCCGTTGTGAACCATTTTTACAAAATGCCCAGCTCCGGCGCCTTCGAAAAATTCATAACTGCCCCAAGTACGCGATAAGTCTTTGTAAAGCCGTTCCAGTTTCTTAAATTGATTTCTTGTACCGCCAATCATCAAAGATGCGCCTTCTAGTGCGCCCTCTGGGCCACCCGAGACGCCGACGTCCACGTAATTTATTCCTTTCTTCGACATTCTTTTTGCTCTCGCGATAGAGTCTTTGAAAAACGAATTTCCGGCATCTATCACCGTGTCACCTTTTTTCAAAAACGGGGTGAGATTTTTAAGAGTGATATCTACGGGTTTTCCTGCTGGAACCATTATCCAGATAACTTTGTTTTTCGGGAGCTTCTCTGTTAACTCCTTGATGGATGAGACGGTTTCTACTCCGGCGTGCTCGAGTTCGTTTTTGGTTTTTTCGTTTTCGTCGTAGCCGACCACTCGCCAGCCGTCTCTTATGAGTTGTCTTCCAATGTTGCCCCCCATTTTACCGAGGCCGATTATGCCTATTGTTCCTTTCTTCTTGATTTCTGTGTTGACTGGTCCCGAAGTGTACCCGATAAGCTTGTCTATGAATGTCGCCGCTTCAACCGGTTCGTTCGTATTTGGTCTGTAAGTTTGCAGTTTTGTCGCGTTCTTTTGCCAAGCGTTTACGATCGGATCTGTAAAACGCCACATAGCCTTAACCTCATCGGTCGTCACAAATAGCGTTTGGTCACCAGCTATTACATCAAGAAGAAGTCGTTCATATTCCTCTACATATTGAGTTTTGCCCTTGCTTTCTCTCAAGCGAAATTCAAGATTTCTTTCTTCTATATCAAACGCCGTACCTGGCTTTTTTGCCCAAAATTGGACTGTTATGAGCTCTTCCGGTTCGAGCGAGAAAGTAACCTTGTTTTCATAATGGCTAGCGCCTGGAGGGCACAAACACGGTGTCGGGTGTTTAAAAGTAAACACCATTTCTTTTTTGACATCACCAAGACGTTTTCCGGACTCGAGCGTGATGGGAATGCCTTTCCACCTCGGTGACGTTAAAAACGTGCCTCCGATCTTGAAGTATGTTTCCGTTTTTGAATTTTTCTTCACGCCTGCTGTATTTTTATAGCCTTCGTATTGTGCACGGTAGGAATACTTTTTGGTTTCTAGTTTTGATGGCGGGCGAAGTGTCCTTAGAATTTCTGCTCTTCTAAATCGAATCGGATCTGAATCAAAACTTTCCGGATGGTCCATTGTAGCGAAAGCGAGCATCTGGAGAATGTGATTTTGTCCCATATCTTTTAATGCTCCGATCCCGTCGTAATAACTTCCTCTTTCCTCAACGCCGAGTTTTTCTAGGAGGCGGATATCTATTTTTTGTATGAACGTTTTGTTCCAGATTTGCTCAAAGAGTGTGTTGGAGAAACGGAAACTTAAGATGTTCTGTATCATCTCCTTGGCCAAGTAGTGGTCGATTCTATAAATTTGGACTTCCTTAAAGAGTTTGCTAAGTAATACATCGAGATTTTTTGCTGTTTTATAATCTTCCCCGAATGGCTTTTCCACGATTACTCTTGTCCACCCCTCTTCTGGACTGCATGGGTCAGTTAGGCCGGAGCTCGATAGATTCCTCGTGATTGTTTCATAGAACTTGGGAGGTACGGCTACATAAAAGAGCTTGTTAGAGCATACACCCCACTCGTCGTCTATTTTCTCTACAACTTTTTTTAAACTGGCGTATGTTCTTGCACTCTGGAAAAGCCCCTGGTGATAGGAAGTTAAGTTTAAAAACTTTTTGAGTTGCGGAGATTTTGTTTTAATGCGTTTCTTAATTTTCTCTTCGAGAAAGTCTCGATAGTCGTCATTAGAGAGATCGCGGCGCGCTACGCCAACTACTTTAAACATATCGGGGATGCTGCCAACGTGGAGCATATGACATAGGGCGGGCGCAATTTTGCGCGTCATTAAATCTCCGGTAGCTCCGAGAATTATTAAAATAGTTGGGATGTTTGTCGTTTTAGCTCTCGTCACACTTGTTTTTAGTGAAACTGTGCGAAGACGCACACGTTTCATTCTACGATGATCTTTGCATTTACGACAAAGGCGGCAGAAACGATAATAGAACGGCCCTCTCCGTTTCTGTTATTTTGCTACTCCCACCTTTTCTTGGAATTTTCTCTTATCGAAACCGATTATGATTTCATCTCCAAAGTCTGTGACAGGAACGCCGAGCTGTCCGCTTTTTCTAATCATTTCGTGTTGCGCTTCCATATCTGTGGCAACGTTCTTTTCTTCGTACTCCACGTGGTTCTCTATGAAGAATGCTTTTGCCATTCTGCAGTATGTGCACGATGGGGTTGTGTAGATTACTGGTTTTGTCATTTTGCTATTTTATCAAGCTTCGACCATTTTGAGAACTTTTATTATCGACTTTGTTGTCGGGTTTTCCTCGAGCACTTTGGAACATGTCGCTTGTCCTTTTCTTATTTTTTCCACTAGCCCAGATATTTCAAGAATTGTGAGTTGTTTTGACGCGGCTGGGACAGAAATACCTAAAATGTTTGCTACGTCGCTCACACAAACATTTTCGTTCTCAAGCAGAATCTTAAAAATCTGCAATCGTCCAGGGTCTCCTAGCGCATCAAAAACCATTGATAACAATTTATCGTCACCGGCTGATTCCCTTTGTAGTTTTTCTACCTGATCTTTATTTAGCACTATGTTAAAGTTTAACTGAATGGTTAAACATTGTCAATCCGAGAGTGAGCTATTGGTTTATTCCTTTTAGTGCCGAACGTCTAAATGATATAATGAAAGTGTATGCAAAGTGCTTCCAGCAGATACAAGCTGACACTATCAATAACGTCCATTGTAAGGACGGTGGTTTCGTTCGCGGAGCTTGTTCTAATGGTTAGGATTATATTGGATTTCCTTAAAGCCTCTAGCGATGCTTTGTTTGTACAGTGGATAAATAGGGCAACCGACCCAATGCTTTGGCCTTTTGTCGGTACGTTCTCGCCCTATGAACTTAAAGGTGGATATGTGATCCAGCTTCACGAGGTGCTTGCCTTCCTGGTTTATGCGTTCGTGGGATACCTGTTGGTTCAGGGGATAACCATGCTCGGAGCGCATCGGTCTATTTTTAGAAAGGGGAAGCTCGAGGATTATAGATAAATGTTGAAAATTCTTTTGTTCTGGGGACACTTTCTTGTAGGTGCCTTCGGCGTAACGGTTGGGTTTTATCTCTCGCTCCCTATGGTTATCGGCTTGGTCGTTTTACACAGGCTCCACTTGGTCCTATTCCGAGGTTGCGCGATAACGAGGTTTCAGCAATACCTTGGACATTTTCCAGATCACGTTGATTTTTTGGAAGTTGTCGCCAAGAAATTTACTGGTAGAGAGATTACTCGCGTTCAGTTGAAAATTATAGATTACGCAACTGGGCTAATCCCAATAGTTGCCGCTACGATAAGACTTTATATATAAAAAGAGTAAGGAGCCCAGTTCCTCCTTTCTGCGGGCTCCTTTATATCTTGCGGGAATACTCCCGCAACTTTTTCCTGAATTCCCCGGCGAGCGCGAAGAGCGGCTCTTGAAGCGTCCTCGTTGCGGTTCTGTCGTCGACCCCGTCTTCCACAACCACGACGATTGGTTCGTCATTATCTGGTTCCGGCAAGAGGATGAAGGCGACTACGTCGTCGGTCGCATAGCGCAGTCCCCAGCGCCAGAACTTGCCGTCTGACGTTTCTACGCCATTTTCCACTCGCGGAAACCGAGTAACCGACTTCCAGACGTTTCTCACGAATTGCCCTGACCATCTGTGTCTCGGAAGCAGTTTCGTCAAAACGTCGAGCCACATCGTCTGCGGTAGGAGAGATTCAGGTGCTCCGTGGAACGACTTCGAGTCGAGCGTAAGGAGCGCAGGCATTGTTACACCCCCTTCAAGGTGCGGAAGTACACCTTACCAACAAACTGTCTCGAATTCAACGGACTAAAAGTGATGAGTTTTCTGTTTTGCCAAGTATTGCTGATGATAATCCTCGGCTTTATAAAATTCCTCCGCCGGAATGACTTGCGTTACGATGGCACTATTATATCTGCCGGAATTTTCTAATTTTGTTTTTGATTCCTCTGCGAGTTTCTTCTGCTCAGGTGTGTAATAAAAAATTACAGATCTATATTGTTCGCCGATATCCGGTCCTTGTCTGTTTAGTGTTGTCGGATCGTGGTTTTCCCAGAAAACGTTTAGAAGTTTCTCGTAATTGGCTTTACCTGGGTCGTATTCCATATAAACAACTTCCGCGTGGCCAGTATTTCCTCCGCAGACCATTTTGTATGTCGGGTTTGGAACGCCGCCTCCCATAAAACCAACTGCCGTGAATTTAACGCCGTCGATGTGTCTGAACATTTCTTCAACGTTCCAGAAACATCCCGCGCCGAAAGTTGCTTTTGCTAAACTTATATCTTCCATAGTGACAAGTATATCAGTGGAGCTCGAGATTGAAATGTGGTTTGACTAAAGGTGGATCCGGTGGCATATTTGCTTGGTGGTTTCGAGAGTGGAGGTTGTAGTGGCTGCGATGCAAGTGTTCGAGAGGGGACTTGGAGTGGATACGACACACCACAATGTTGTTCTTCGATTCGGCGTGGACATTCATGCCCGTGAACGCGACGAGGTTCTCCAGGGGAAGTTCGGCCCTGAGGCCGAGATCATCTCCTGCGGGGAGATCGGATCTCCCGAACATGTCCTCGCCCTGCTCGCGAAGCACGGCGGCACGGTCGTTGACTGGAGTCCTCCGACAACTCGCTGGGAGACGGCGAATCCGCTTTGCGAGGAGCTCGAGAGGATTTCTGTTCCAATCATGAGACCGGTCTTTGTCAGCGGTGACTTCGACGGCTACATGGAGTGGCCTCGTGGGGGGCGTGTCTGATGATCGATCCACTGAGCAGGGCGTACGAACTGCGGGGGCGGGTCTGCATCGGGGCAATAGCAGCACCGATTGCTGTTCAGGAGATCGGCGCCATGCTCGAGAATCCGTTGATCTTGGATCGCACGAAAGAACCAATCCGGGTTTACCTAAGGGCTCTAGTTGAGGAGCTCCCTGACCGGCGGAGATTGGCTCGAGGGTCGAACGCGATCATTACTTGCGAGGATGCCCTCGGCGTCATACAAGAGGCGACCTATTCGGGCGGTCGTATGTCCAAGGCAGAGGAGGTGCTCACGCGCCTCAAGAAGATCGTGAGCGAGAGTAGCTCGGTCTCACATATTGCGGCGGTAGTTCTTCAGGGCGAGATCGAGCGTCTCGAGGCGATCGTGAATCAAGGGGATTCGTAACGGCCTCGGCGTTGACATGGAGAAGGAATTCCCCGGTGTCAATGTCGGGGCCTTCTTCATTTTGCACAAACTCTTGGGGTTTAGATTGTGGAATAACGCGAAATTTTTGTAATTTTTTAGAAATCGCGGTAAATCTGCGGTTTTTTAATTGTAACTGTGGATAAGTTTATATGAAAAGCGGGGTATAATTAGCCATATGTAAACAAAGTGCATAAGCTAACCAAAGATAGTGAGGTATCTTTTAAGCTACTGGGCTTTCGAGATGTTTTTCGGGAGCAGTTGTCGGGTTTTCTTCGCACTAAAAAATCACTCCTTCCGTACCTAAAGAAGCAATTTGACGTCTCCTACGACGGCCTCAAAAAAATTTACGAAGAATTAGTAAAGATTTTTGAGGACTCCGTTTCGTTAATGGGTAACACACAGCTCAAAGTCGCTGATGTTCTAATTTGGTACTTCGGGGAGCTTAAAGAAAGCTTTTCGAAGGAGCTGGGAATATTAGCGTTAGCTCTCTGCGATTTATATCCAAGGGTTTCGTTTTTTCTCGCAGCAAAGGCGCGATTTTTAAAATCGTTTACGTTTAAATTTGTATATAAATATAAAATTGCGTTTATAAGAGTTTCCAGAACCGCTCTTATATTTTTGTTATCTTTCTCTCTCGTTTTCTCGTCGTTGTTCTTAGGGTGGCCGTTAGAGATTCAGAAGGCGCAAGCCGACGCAACCTCTGCAAAAAGTCCAACCGTGCAAGCCAGTGACGGTTGGACAAGTTCAGATTTAATGGAAGCGCAGGATGGTTCATCGGCACTCTCCCCGGCACAGAACGCAAGTGTCAACCAAATTACTTTCGGTTTCACCGCTTCGGATATTCCTGCGAATTCCACCATAGACGGTATAACGGTTGAGATCGATAACCATAAAACTGGGACAGCTAGCAACAGGCTCGTCATAAACTTACTCAATGTGGGAACCTGCACTGCCAAAAACCTCACCCAAGATTCTACAGATGATGCAACTTACGACGTTCTCGGCGGTGCGGCCGATACCTGGAGTTGTACGGCCCTCACCCAAGCCAATATCGTAAACTCTGCTTTTGGTGTAACGGTTAACGCTAACAAAGTAAGCGGCCCCAACCCCGCGGCTAATTCCTGGCTCGTTGACCACGTGAAAGTTACCGTTAACTTTACGGCCGCGGCCATCACAACAACCCTCGGCTCAGGCACCGATCCTGCCTCCACAACCACCGCTCCAGGGACAAGCATCGGGGATGCAGGAGCTTTCACTCTCCAGACTAGCAGCGGCACCGACACATCCACTGCCATGACGGTGCTCCTTGCTGCGGCTGGCACACCTTATGAAGGAATCTCGGAGGTTCGCGTCACATCGGACGACGGCGCGACACTTTATTTCTCAGCCATCTCGGACCCCGCAACGACCACTCTCAATTTTTCAGGTGGAACATCCATACCTGTCTCGACGAGCTCAGCCCAGTTCAAGATACGCGTCACTCCAAAAACTCACGCCAATATGCCTGCTGTCTCCGGTGCGGGGTATGACCTCTCACCGAGAGTGACGGCATTTACGTCCACCAACTCACAGGCAGGGAGTGACTCAAATTCGAACACCCTTACAATCGACAACCTCTCTCCGTCGGATGTCACTAGCACTTCAACCTCTCCGGGCGACACACAAGTTACAGTCAGCTGGACCAATCCGGGTGGTGACTTTTCAAACGTTGTTATCCTGAGAGCCACTTCCACTATCAGTGACGTTCCGACTGAAGGGTCTTCACCTTCGGTCAACGACACGATCGGATCAAGCACGGTGAGATACATCAGCTCCGGAACCTCGACAACAGACACCGGCCTTACAAACAACACCGAATATTTCTACAAGATCTTTGCGAAGGACACCAACGGAAACTACTCGACTCCGGGAGTGCAGGTTTCTGCGACGCCGACTGCTGCGCCAACTGTACCAACCGTTCCACAGAATCTTTCGGCCACAGCGGGAGATGCAGTTGTCG
>MHIV01000029.1 GCA_001817685.1 Candidatus Colwellbacteria bacterium RIFCSPHIGHO2_02_FULL_45_17 | reverse complement strand
AGAGGGTAGCGGGAGATGGGGATGTGGTACGTAGTTGAGAACCCACGGAGTCGGATAGGAGTCAACCTTCGCTGGCGCGAGTCGGGACACCCGAAGGCTCGCGAAGGGGAGGTTTTCCTGAGGAACATGACGGAGGCGGATTTCGGGGAACTCCATTGGAAAACCAAGCGCAAGGAGCACTGCGCATACGACGTGAGTGGTAATCGCATCGGAGTGAACGGATCGGCGAGCCGTCAGTTCAGGGCAGTTTTCATCGGGCTGTCGGAGTGGCTGGAGACCGAAGCTCCGCAACTCCGTGATGACGAGCGAAGATGGATGGAAACAGACAGACGTCTCAAACCACACGTCGAGGAGCTCAAGCTCCGTGGCATCTGGCCTTCGAGTCAGACGCATAGGAGACCATCATGATGCGGCAAGCCTCCATCATCTTCGCACAGCCGCGCTAGACCGCAGACAATACGCCGAGGATTAGCTAACATCGACGACTAACCCTCGTGGGACCTTGGAAAAATTCCGGGTCCTTTTTTTGTTCCAAAATTTGACTTGTGCCAGCGAGGAATCTACAATAGCAATTCCTGTTTTTAAAATGATACAATTACAAAAGAAGGAGAATCTAAGTCTTTCCCAAAAAAGTTAAACAGCTATCGAAGAGGTTGAAGTAAATAGCGGTATAAAAGCGCCCGAAGTCCGGGTGATTCTTGATGACGGCGAGAATGCCGGCGTTATGAAGACCGGAGAGGCCATAAAACTGGCCGAAGAGAGAGGGCTCGATCTTATACTGGTTACCCCAAACGCCAGTCCGCCAGTAGCGAGAGTAATGGGTTTTGATAAATTCAGATATGAGAGGAGTAAAGAGTTAAAGAAACAGAAATCGCACAAGGCGCCTGAGACGAAACGCGTACAAATCAGCCCACGCACGGCCAAAAACGATCTTATGATTCAACTAAAGAAACTAGAGAAATTCTTAAGCGCAAGTCATATCGTAGAAATCCAACTAGTGTTGAGGGGGAGAGAGAAAGCCAACAAAGAGTGGGCGCGCATGAAGCTCGAGGAATTCATGGCAATGATTGAAGTCCCGCACAAAGTAACGAGCGAGATCAAGTTCGGCGGAAGGGGCATGATCGTGCAGATTTCTCCAGAGTAACTCGCCCTACGTATTTTTGAAGAACCAGAATAACCCAGCTCCAGCGGCTGGGTTTTTTCTCCCTCGCTCCGATTGCCTCTCGCTTCGCTCGAGGGCCAAGCCAATCGGAGCTGCGGGATGTTCTTCAAACACAGTAGAGCTCGCCATTGATTCTCCAGCGTAGTTTGCAAAACCTAGACGGCTATACTACAATACTTTCGCTCTATCGCGTGACGTTCCAGTCACGCGTTTAAAATGGAACTCACAAGACCCTCATGAGCGCTACAATGACAACAAAAAGTTTCAGGAAAAGGTTTAAGATTACAAAAACCGGAAAGTTAATGAGGCGAAAGCAAGGCCAGGGTCATTCGCGTACGAATAAAAGCAGAAAGGCCTTGCGCAGAAAAGACGGCAAGAGCGAGGTTAATTTATCGGATTTGAAAAACATATCGGAAAGATTGATATAGAAAAATGTCTAGGGTAAAAAGAGGTTCATCCGCCACAAAAAAAAGAGAAAGGCTCCTTAAGCAGACTAAGGGATATGGGTGGAATAGAAAATCGAAGGAGCGCACAGCACGCGAAGCGCTTCTTAAGGCGTGGACCTATTCGCACAGGGATCGTAAAGTTAAGAAACGTGATTTTAGACGATTGTGGCAGGTAAAAATTAATGCTGCAGCCAGAGAGAACGGGACAACTTACGGTAGGCTTATTGACTCGCTTCACAAAAAAGGCGTAGAGCTTGACAGAAAAATACTAGCTGATTTAGCGGAGAACGAACCAAAAGTTTTTAGCGAGGTTGCCTCATTCTCAGGCGCTTCCGACGGCGCGACCAGCGGTGAGGACTCTCGTCCACTATAGCCACCGTAGGACGACCTTCGGAAATAAAATCGTTGGCTTTCTTTAAAACCGCTCGTCTTTCTTTATAGGACGAGAGTAGAGTTGTGGCCTCTCCATATAGAAACCACC
Source organism: Candidatus Colwellbacteria bacterium RIFCSPHIGHO2_02_FULL_45_17 (assembly GCA_001817685.1). GTDB lineage: Bacteria > Patescibacteriota > Minisyncoccia > UBA6257 > Colwellbacteraceae > 2-02-FULL-45-11. The sequence goes on along the minus strand of MHIV01000029.1, from coordinate 14,156 downwards.
CGAAGCCGTCGTGCTCGCGCGAGAGCTCGATTTGTTTTTTATTTGTTTCAGCAAGATAGAAAATTATGGTCTTGTGAACTTTGACTCTATCTCTGTTTAGAAACGTAAAGCGTTCATATGCACGAAACCCTCTCTTGATTCTGAGGTCTTGGCGTCTAAGGCCAGTTTCTTCTTGAGTTTCACGAAGTGCTCCATAAAAACTCTTTTCCTCCGCGACCAGCTTTCCGCGCGGAAAATTCCAATCCCGCCCCCTATCAAAAAGTAGCAGAAACTTGGGACCGTCTTTCGTCCCGCGGAATATAACGAACCCAGCAGAAACTTGTTTAACCATTCTTTAAAAAACCGAGACACTTATCGAGCGGCCAGGCATTTATTATATCGTTTTTCGTTGCCCAACCACGCCTAGCTTGCGCAACGCCTAAGTCAAGATACCCAAAGTGATTAACTGAATGTGCATCTGAATCAATACTCATTCTAACACCGGCCTCGACGCACTTCCTAATATACTCATCCGCGAGATCGGATCTCTCCGGGAACGCATTAATCTCAAGTACAGTCCCAGTCTTTTTAGCCACACTAATTATCTCGTCCATATCAACATCGTAGGCCTTCCTTTTATTTACGAGCCTGCCAGTCGGATGAAATAATATGTCTGCGTTCGGATTATTAATCGCGCGCACGATGCGCGCTGTTTGATCTTTACGCGGCATGTTGAAAAAAGAGTGGACCGACACGCCGACTACATCGAGATTCCTTAAAGTGTTGTCTGGCATATCAAGCGTCCCATCTTTCAAAATATCGCACTCGCTACCCTTCAAAATTTTGATTTTTCCTTTAAATTTCTTGTTTAGTTTATCAATCTCGGCCATCTGGCTTTTTAATCTCTTCTCGTCAAGGCCGTTCGTCATAGCAAGGCGCTTTGTGTGATCTGTGATGGCGATATACTTGAGCCCGCTCTTCATTGCCGCCTTTGCTAGCGCCTCTATGCTGTCTCTACCATCGGTCCAGTCGGATTGGGTCTGTAAATCGCCGTCCAAAGACCCATATTCTATAAGCTTCGGGAGTCTACTACGTTTTGCGAGCTCTATCTCTCCTAGGTCCTCTCTCATTTCCGGTTCCACATACGAGAGCCCAAGAGCTTTGTAGATTTCCTGCTCCGACTTACCTGCCACTACCCTGTTTCCCTTCACCAATGAATACTCATTCAGTTTCATGCCCATCTGTTGGGCAATCTCACGCATATGGACGTTATGTGCCTTAGATCCAGTAAAGTACGCTAGAGCTGCACCATAAGATTCTCCAGGAACGATTCTTAGGTCCACATCGATGCCATTTCTAAGACGGACAGAGGATTTTGTGGGGCCGTGGGCAAGAATCCTATCAACCTCTTGTTGATTTACGAAAAAGTCCATAATTTTCGCCGAACTTTTCGAACCCGAAACGACTAAAATATCGAGGTCGCCTATCGTCTCCTTTCTTCTTCTATAAGATCCGGCAATTGTTACTTTGGATGCACCAGGAAGTTTTTCAAGGCGGTCCTTAAGTGTTTCTGCAAAAGGAATCGCGTCTCCTAAAATAATCCTAGTGCCGTGTTGCCTCAAAAACGTTATGCCGTCCAGAATATTCTCTTCAGTTTTAACTCCAAAATCTTCGAGGTCACGAATTTTGTGTTCATTGGCAGCTTTCTCTAAATCATCAAGATTTTTAATGCCGAGCTTCTCGTGCAGTCTCTTAATTTTTTTGGGTCCAAGACCCTCTACGCGCGTTAGCTCGTCGAGTTTAACTGGTGTGTCTTTTTTGAGCTCTTCGTAGTATTTCAGTTTCCCGGTTCTAATAATCTCTTCGATCTTCTCGGCAATTGACGCACCAACTCCAGGAATATCTGTAAGCCCCTTAATCCCCGCTTTTTTATAAATCTCGCCAACGCTTTCCTCCAACTCCCGAATGACTTCAGCCGCCTTGCCATAGGCACGTGGCTTGAAAGGAATATCTTCCATATCTAAATACTCGCTTATTTCAAAAAGTATTCTTGCGATATCTCTATTTTCCATATATCTGCTTAGCGCCTGGTTCCTCTAGAGAACTAGGAACAGCCCCCTTTGTCGCGCGCGCCGCTCCCTCCTCTAGCGCGTGCGTAACATCATCGCTTCTTACAATATTATCTCCTTTCAGAGAAACATATATAGCGGCATCGCGTATTAAATCCCTGACCGAGCCCAGAGACGATTCACCTGGGAAACGCTCCTCTCGGTATCTCATCGCTGCTCTCACAGCATCATGCATTACATATACCTTATGTTTTTTCTCAAGTTCCAAAATCGAGTCTACGAAATATTCATCGGCCGCTAATTCGTGCCACTGTCTACGAATTCTCCGAAAAGACAGACTAGCGCGATCGGCAGATCTACCGAATAGGACAACGCCTCGTAAGAGCCCGCCGTTTATCTCGAACGTTTCGAAAAGTAAAATAAGCTGCTCATTTTTTACTCCTCCAACAGCCGCAAAGAGATCCATATTGTTTATAGAACGCCCTGCGCTTCCCCTATTCTCAAAGGCGGCAAAAACTAAATACTCGACCTCGGCGAGCAATCGCTCTTTGTCTTTATAAGACACGAGGTCTCTCCCCAGATAAACATCGAGTTTTGCGTTAAACTCTCTGGCGTCGACTCCTAAGCGTGCAAGCATCTCCCCGATAGATCTGGTCTCGGAAAGAACCCTAGCAAGATTCAAGAAAAAACCGCCGCCCAAAACAGTCGCTTTGTTATAAGCGGATATAATTGCGCGTCTCGCTCTCGGCGAAAGATAAAATGCCAGATTCCCTTCCGGCTCGCCACTACCCGGCAAATATTCTTGCGGCACCGAGCGGTGTAGCAACCAATCGATGAGGTAGAGAGAATTTAAAACGCCTAGCCAGAACATCCACTCGATGTCGGCAAGAAGAAAGATGGCAGCGCCAACCATATAAACGATCATCCACGAATTACTTACAACACTGACGATAAGCCTCTCGGCATAACTCATCTGAAGCAGCGGGTCATAAAAGTACGCATCCAGATGTTCGTTTCTTTTTTGAGTAAATGTCGCCATTATAGAATTGCATCAAGCGCCCTAAAAAGCGCATATGGCGGTAAGAGAAACCAGCACGTGTATATCACTAAGGCGGCGAACACAACTAGTGTACAAACGACGCCACCCCAGAGTACACGCAGACCCCAATTGATAAGATTAATCGGACTGCCGCCGACCGGACGACCAAAAAGATTTTCCAACTCGTTTAGCACGCGAAGCGTGCTGGTCCAAAAAATGCGCGTTCCGCCGACATACCAGTGCACAAAAAATCCAATAAAGCGCTGCAGAAAACGGGCAGCTATATAAGCCGGTGCGTTAGTCATCTTCCGAAGTATAACGTAAAACTTCACGCTGTTATAATAGAATCATGCCTGAAAAAGACGAGAAAGAATCACTGCTAAAGGACCTTGCCGACGCCCTGGCCAATGACGAGAAAATTCCTCTCCGAAATGCGAATTTAGTGTTCGGCGAGGGCGCAGCAGATTCGGATATTTGTTTTGTCGGCGAAGCTCCTGGTTTCTACGAAGACAAAGAAGGACGGCCATTTGTCGGACGAGCGGGGAAACTTTTGGACAAGCTTATTAGCGATGTTGGGCTAAAGAGAAAAGATGTATACATAACGAACATAGTTAAAAGACGCCCACCGGGCAACAGGGACCCATTGCCAGACGAAATAGCTGCCTTCGCGCCATACCTCTCAAAACAAATAGAGATAATTGATCCGAAAGTTATAGTCCCGCTTGGTCGTTTCGCTATGAACTACTTTTTGCCAACAGCAAAAATATCAAAAGACCAGGGAAAGCTTTTCTGGTGGGGAAAAAAGCTCATAATTCCAACTTACCACCCAGCCGCGGCGCTAAGGTCCACTACTGTCATGGAAGAGCTAGAAAGAAACTTCAAGAAAATTCCAGCCGCCGTTAGGAAATACGAGATGTTTGTCGCAGACAGGGGCGGTGCCATAAGCGAACCGCAGAGCGCCCAGAAAAGCCTCTTTTAGTTAGCTCCAAACGCCCTCAGATCTTTTTCGCGCAGTCTCTTTAAAGAATGAAGCCCGGCATCCTTGCCTATTATGTCAGCAATCTCACGTCCACCGACATAATTCGGAACTAACACATAATCCGCCCCAGCATCGTAGAGGGCGCGTGCATGCCATTCGTCATCAGCGGTTACGATGACTTTCGCGCTACGCCTGTGTTTTTTGGCAAGTTTCAGTATCGCCATGTTGTCACTCGGCTCAGGCATAGTAGAAATGATGAGTCTTGCGGTTTCCATTCCGACTATTTCTTGGATTTCTTCGTCTGAGGCATCGCCATACACTATTCGGACGCCGTTCTCTTTCAGCTTCTTTACAACAACGGGATCAAAGTCGAGCGCAACGTACGGTTCCTTCAGCGCCTCGATTGTGCCGAGGATGCTCTTTCCTGTCCTGTGTACTCCCACAAGGACAATGTGATTTGACAGACCGTAGTTGGTCGCAGTCTCCTCAACCAATTTCTTCCTAAATTCAAATATACGTAAAACTGGACGAAGGAATTTGTAAATTTTGTTGCCGTACATAATGAAATACGATGAAACAAAAATCGTAATGATGCCGATTAGGGTTACAAGCCCAGTTTCTTCGGGCTTTAAATGTCCGAGGCGCAAACCAAGCGCAGCGATGATTAGGCTGAATTCAGAAATTTGTGCCACAGTAAGACTCGCCAGAAACGAGGTTCTTCGACGATACCCCAGAGCGCCCATGACAAGCATCACGATAAGCGGATTACCGATAAGGACAAATAATGATAGGACTACCGCCGGCGCAATAGCAACCGCGCTTCCTCCAACCAGCATTTTTACACCGAGGACAACGAAGAAAAGTATGAGGAAGAAGTCTCGAAGTGGTCGAAGCCGCGATCCGATCTGATAGTGTTCAGACGAATGCGCGAGCGCAAGCCCCGCCAAAAACCCTCCGACCTCTATTGATAATCCGGCGATCTCTGAGAGCGCCGCAATGCCGAGAGCCCAAGCGATACTGAAGAGATAAAGCATCTCCTGCGACCGCGCAATTTTATCAATCACCCGAGGCAAAAATCTCGCAGCCAAAAAAGTAAAGGCGATTGCGGCTCCTCCATAAATGACTGTAGTCGAAACGTCCTCTATAAGAGCGCCTCCCTTTTGGAGCCCCGAAAGAAAAATGAGAGCTAGAATAGCAACGAAGTCTTGAACGAGAAGAAAACCGACGACGATTCTCCCGTAAAGACTTTTTAGGTCACGCTTCTCCGATAGAAGTTTGACCACGATAATCGTTGAAGAAAACGTGAGTGCAAGCGAGATATAAAGAGCTGGGATTACGGAGAAACCAAGCGCCTGGGTAATAAAAAACCCGATTGCGAAGGTAAAAACCAGTTGGCCGAGCCCCGTGAGAAACGCCGGGAGTCCGACTGCGCGAAGCTCCTTTATGTTCATCTCGAGCCCGACTAGAAACAAAAGAAGCGCTACGCCTATGGGAGCAAGCCCCTCTATGATTTCTACTGCGTTCGTGTCGGGACTTAAGAAAAGCCCGACTGCAAGTCCGGCTAAAATAAACCCGACGATCGTCGGTTGCCTAAGAACGTGGGCTGCAAATCCAGCGATTACAGCAATGATTGTAACTAGCGTAATCTCAAGAAAGATCGACATACAAATTCATTATAGGCCACATTCGATGCATTCTATATGTTCATAATCTCGTAAAGAGCGCCGATGGCGAAGACAATAAATAAAGCTATGGTGGAAAGTTTCCATCCCTTGATCTTGCTATACATCAAAATTGCCATAATGCTATCGATCGCAAGAAACACCCCTCCGACTATTGCTAGAAGTCCGATAAAACTAGTGAGACCAGATGTATAAAGCCAAATCGGTAAGACCACAACGGCGAGAATCGAAAGTACTTTGCCTAATTTAAGGTCATATACAAATATACCCTTTACCTCGCGCGCAAGAATAAAGTAGGACGTCCAGAGCGCGAATAGACCGAGGGTTCCAACGAGAAGAAGCAACGAACGAGCAATCTCCCCAAGCCCGGAAAGAGCATCCTCGGTAACCGAGCCACCCGAGATTGAGAGAACGCCGATAATAAAGAGAACATAAACGACCGCCGGAATAATTGTGCCTATTGTTATCGCTGTCGGAAGCTTTGCCTTTGATATCTTTCTCCTCTCGTAATACTCATAAATAGCAGATATGGCAGCCCTTCCGGCTAAGGCAAAAAGGACTACTCCGTAGGGCGCGAAAAAGTTTGGGGGATTGAGAAGGCGAACTCTATGCACCTCGCCATAAGATACCCCCACCGCAAACAGAACAATTATTATGAGGCACATCGCGAGGCTCAGCCCAAACTCCAAGTTCGCGAACCTCTTCATCGGTATAATCACCGAGAGCGATCCAACTGCCCAGAAGATAAATGGTGCAAGCTCGCCTAGGCGCGGAGACATCAGCCCTATGAATTCCCCGGCTAGAATCACGTACGCTACTAGCGTTAAAGTAAAACCGATGGCGGTTGTAATAATCGCAGTAGCGAATCCCCACTTTTTGAAATAAATTCTCGCATACCCGACAAACCCATGTCTGCCCTCAGTATTTTCTATAACCTCTGCGTACATTCTATGAACGGCGGTGAAAGCCACAGTGAAGAGTGTTAAATAAAAAAGCCCGATCAAAAAACCGGCCTGGTAAAAGACGAACGGCAGAGCGAAAACGCCTGCGCCAATTATTGCGGAGGACAGAAGCCCCGCTGGCAAAACTACCTCTTTATACCACTGGGAAAACTTGGTCACCTGTGCGCACTTTTTCGTCGACTTTCAAGCCGACCTCTTTTCCTTTTCCAGCCTTATCGACATCTTTGTGATCAAACTGCATGGATTTTACTTCCTGCGTGAAGTCGGTAGTAGCGCCTTTGAAGTGAATGGTATCCCCGACACTAACCGGTTTGCTGAATTTCACAACAGCGACGCCGAGGTGTCCATAAAAGTGTGTGACTTCCCCGATTGGTTTTTCTTCGGCCATATTTTTCATTGATTGCGACCTTTAAACACGAGGGCTCATCGCTTCGTTGCTTTGCTTGTACTTCTCGATGAGCTCTATAAGCTTATCTAATAATATTTTTGGTTCGGATTCAAAGACAATTCTATCTTTGATCTCTTCGGCCCGATGAGATTTTTCTATAAGAGTTGTGAGAACTTCGTCTGTCTCCCATTCTCCCTCAAGAACCCCGATGGGTTTTTTGTCCTCAAACGCGACAGTAAACTCGTTAATGGTTCCCATTCTACCGCAACCGACTATTACAGCGTCGGACGCCCTGGTCAAAATAAGATTTCTGCCAGAATAGGCAAAGCCAGTATAAATAATCAGATCGTGATAGTCCGTAGGTAGTTTGTAAAACTCCACGTGCTCTTTCTCTCCAGCAGCTGGAGAGAAACCAACAACAATTCCTCCTTCCTCTTTTGCTCCTTTCGCCGCCCAATACGGAAACCCTGTCGTAGCCCCATCAATCAAAACGGCGTTGTGGCGCACTATTTCACGACCAAGCTCTTCCGCAGCGGCAAGCGACGCCTCTCCGCAGTGATCTGTCTCGGCTGCTCCGGAAACACAAATTTTATACTTTGGGTGTGTTAAATCTTCCATCGCTTTTATAATATCACTTCATCCCCTTGCGAGGGAATTATCGTTTCTACTGCAAGATCGTCCCTGATCTTGGCGGCCAACGCCTCCATTTGATCTTCTTCGCCATGCACTAAAAATACTTTTTTGAGATTTCTATGAGTGGGCCTCAGCCAATCGATTAAAGCCGGTTGGTCGGCATGGGCTGAATACGCACCTATCGCCTCTACGCGGGCTTTAACTGGAATGTCTTCTCCGTGAATACTAACCGTGGTTGCCCCCTCAAGAATACTTCTTCCAAGAGAGCCTTGGGCCTGATAACCGATGAAAAGTATTGTATTCTTTGGGTCACTCAAATACCGCTTCTCGTGATGCTGGATCCTCCCCCCGTTAGACATACCCGCACCAGCAATAATAATTTTGGGAGCGGGCGTGTCGGCTATAGCTTTCGACTCCTTTGTTTCAAGAACCAACTTGAGGCCCGAGAAATCGAAAATATTATCTGCGCCTCCGAGATCCACTGCGTTTTTGTTGAAATATTTATTGTTCTTCGAATACTTTCTATAAATTTCCGTTAGTTTTATCGCCAGTGGGCTATCAATAAAAACCGGGGTTCTGGGAATTCTGCCGTTTTCGACTAACTCGTTTAGTTCGAATAGGAGTTCCTGCGTTCTCTCAAGGGCAAAGGCGGGAATCATTAAAACTCCTCCGCTTTTTACGGTTGACTCAACGACGTCTTCGAGCAAACCCCTTCTTGTATCAATGTCTTCATGGACACGGCCGCCATACGTTGATTCCAGTACGGCGTAGTCAACCTGGCCAGGTGATTCCAGCGGATGAATTAACGGGGCGGGGCTATTTCCAAGGTCTCCTGAGAACACGATCTTTTTCCCTTCCTTAGAAGTTACAACTATAAAGCTCGATCCTAAAATGTGCCCTGCATCATAAAACTCCACGCTGAGCCCACTGACATCCATTTTCTCGTGGTAGCGCACTCCCTCCCAAAGAGAAACAACGCCTTTAACGTCGGACTCTTCGTACATGTGATCTACCTCCAACTCATCTGCCTCACGTGACAAAATTCTCATAGAGTCGGTGAGCATATGATACGCAAATTCCTTTGTTGGCTCAGTCGATAAAATTCGTCCCCTGAATCCATGTTTATACAGCCTCGGCACACGGCCTATATGGTCGACGTGAGCATGAGTTATAAGAATCGCGTCTATGGTCGCAGGGTCGTACGGAAATTCTCCAAAATTTTCTATCTCGCAATAGCGCGGGCACTGTTTTAATCCGCAGTCCACTAAAATTCTTACCCCTTCGTCCTCCAGCAAAAAATTAGAACCGCTCACCATTTTTGCAGCTCCGTAGAACGCGAGTTTCATTGCTTCTTAATCATATTTTATCGCCCAGCTCCTTTATGGCTACGTCGCGATCAGACCACGGTATTTTCTTCCCTTTCGCCATTTTCATAAATGGCTCACTCCCCTTACCGGTAAGTATAATTGTATCTCCCGGCTTCGCGAGATTAATTGCCTTCCTAATGGCCGCCGTTCTATCTGGAATCTCATAAACCGTAGCGTTGCTGCCCTTTGTGCCGGCGCGAATCTCTTTTATAATTTTCTGCGGATCTTCCTCGTATGGATTCTCTGAGGTCAAAATAATTTCTTTGCAGTGTCTCCCTGCAATTTTCCCTAGTTCCGGGCGCTTCCACTTATCACGCCCACCGCCGTCCGAACCGAATACGCAGATTAGCCCGCCCCCATTATTTTTGAGCGCTCCGTAAGCAGCCTCGAGGGAACCGGGCGTGTGCGCATAGTCTACGACCACCTTGAAAGGCTCTTGTTTAACGAACTCCATTCTTCCGGGAACGCCCGAGAATTTCGCAAGCGCATTTTTTATCACATCGCTCGACACTCCGAGAAGTTGCGCCACTGTAGCGGCGGCAGCAGCGTTTTCTCTATTAAAATCTCCGATAATTTTAATGGGGCCGTCATACTTCTCGTATAGCACAGTATCGCTTCCCGCAATTTCTAAGAAATATTTGCTGTGTTCGTTGTTTTTGTTAATTACGAATTTTCTATCCTTCTTTTTCGAATTTTTCTTCACGTCGCGGAAGAAGTTTAGTTTCGCTTCGCGGTACTTCTCAAGTCCACCGTGTGATTCAATATGTTCGGGGTGAAGTCCAGTAAAAACCGCGATATCAAAATCCATAAACTTGTGTCTGTATTGGACAACACCCTCGGATACAACCTCGACGATACCGTATTTAGAACCAATTTTTGCCCCATCCCTTAAAAGTTTTTGTATCAACCCCCTGCCTGGCATTGTGTTGCCGGTTTTGTTAGTCCAGCTTCTATCTCCAACTTGAAATCTGTGCGACGATGATAGAACTGTTTTCTCGCCAGCCTCGTTCAGAATCGCGCTTATAAGCTCGGCAACGGTGGTCTTCCCCTTAGTCCCAGTCACACCAATCACCGTCATCTGCCGCGAGGGACGCCCGTAGAAGACCGAAGCTCCCCAAGCAAGAGCAAAGTGGTAGATTTTTAAAAGCCCAAGCAATTTAATTACACTCCTCAGAAACCTTTTCGCGTATTTCATTTAGTTTTTTATTTTCTTAAGCGCGTCGCGCAGTCTGTCGCCCGTGTCAGTGAGAGCCGTGTCAATTTTATCCAAAACATTCCTTGCATCTCTTCTCGAGTATCCCAGGTTAATCAGCGCGTCGTAAACATCGTTGTCAGATTCCATAACCTTCACTGATACCTCGTCTCCATCAGCCGTAATCTTGTCTTTCAACTCCAGCACAATGCGCTCTGAGGTTTTTTTGCCGACGCCAGAGGATTTTTGTAGGATTTCTGCCTCGCCTCTCGAGACCGCCGCCATTAACTGATCCACCGGCGCAACACTCAATATGCTGACGGCCGATTTCGGCCCGATGCCGGAAACAGAAATCAAAAGCTCGAAGAACGAAAGCTCTTTCTCAGTTAAAAACCCGTAGAGGTCTGCTCCACCTTCACGAATATGCAAGAACGTATAGACCACAATCTTGTCCCCAAGCTTGGGAAGCTTGCTCTCACTTGTCGCTGGGACCATCACTTTGAACTCTACTCCGCCTATGCCGACAAAGAGAAACTTCCCCATTTTTTGCGTTAACTCTCCAGAAAGACTATGAATCATATCCCTATTATATGTGAAAACGTCCACCCCGTAACCCTTGGCAAAAGACGACGGAGTTGACCCCCTTAACCAATTGAGCGGGTAGCGCTCTGCGCTCATGATAATAAATCCACCGCTCGATTAGTTAAGGGGTTGACTATACCCATCCTTTTTTAAGATAATTGACCCATCAAATGACTGACCAAGATAAAGAAAAATTAAAGTCGCTTCTCCTCAAAGAAAGAGTAGATTTAGAAAAAAGGCTTCTCGAGTTAACTGACGTTGACTTCGGAAGCGATATCGACTCGGGCGAACAAGAATCTGACGAGACCGAGGAGCTCTCGTCAAACATTCCGGTTTCAAATAGCTTCCGCGATAGGCTCTCCGACATCGACGAGGCCCTCGAGAAAATGGAGGCCGGGACCTACGGAATTTGCGAGAACTGCGGGAGTGAAATATCTATGGACTTGCTCCAGGTGAACCCCGAATCGAGACTCTGCAAAAACTGTAAGGCTAATGGGTAGCGCGCTCTCCAAGGTCTACTCTGCAGAACTTGAGGGCATAGAAGCCAAGTTAATTGAGGTGGAGGTCGACTTAAATGTCGGCCTTCATGCTTTTAATATCGTCGGCCTCGCCGACAAAGCTCTGTCAGAGGCAAAAGAACGAGTAAGTTCTGCACTAAAAAACAGCGGCTTTAAACCTCCGACGAAAGAGAATAGAAAAATTACAGTAAACCTTGCGCCCGCTGATATTAAAAAGACTGGGACACAGTACGATTTAGCAATCGCGATAGGCTATCTGCTAGCGACTGAGCAAGTTAAGCCATTTGTAGCGCAGAATAAGATTTTTGTTGGGGAGCTCGCCCTCGACGGCAAAGTTCGCAGCATTCCGGGCGGTTTGAATACCGCGCTCCTCGCAAAAAAATCCGACATAGACGAAATATTCCTTCCCAGTGAAAACGCAGCGGAGGCAAGTTTAATCGACGGAGTGAGAATCTTGCCCGTAAAAAGTCTGAGCGACTTAGTAAACCATGTATCTAGCATAAAAATTATTGAGCGTTATCCATCAGTAGAATTTGATCCGCAAGAAGCTGGAGAAGTGGATATCTCGGATATAAAGGGGCAGGAGTTCGCCAAGCGCGCGCTAGTGGTGGCCGCGGCAGGAGGACACAATATCCTGATGAGCGGACCTCCGGGGTCGGGGAAGACAATGCTCGCAAAAGCGCTCATTTCCCTGCTTCCTCCGTTAACTATCAAAGAGGCGGTGGAAGTGTCGCAAATCTGGAGCTCGGTAGGGCTTTTGAAGGGAGGATATGCAAAAGTCCGCCCGTTTCGCGCACCACACCAGACCGCATCTCCGGTCGCAATAGTCGGGGGTGGCACAAACCCAAGGCCTGGAGAAATAAGTCTTGCGCACAGGGGCGTACTCTTCTTGGACGAACTTCCCGAATTTAGAAGAGACTTGCTCGAAGCCCTCCGTCAGCCGCTCGAGTCGGGAGAAATTGTTGTGTCACGCGCGAGAGGAAACCTTGTTTTCCCAGCAAGATTTATTTTAGTAACCGCGATGAATCCGTGCCCGTGCGGATACTGGGGAGACAAAGAAAAAGAGTGCACTTGCACCGCGAATGAAGTTTTTAGATATCAGAAGAAAATCTCTGGCCCTCTGCTCGATAGAATTGACATTCAAATTAACGTCCCGAGAATAAAACTCGACGAATTAAAAAAGAAGCCAACCGCTAAGCTAGGTTTCCAAAAACAGGTTGTCGACGCACGAAAAATACAAACGGAGCGGTTTAAGAGGGTCGGAGCCAAACGACTCGTGAACGCTGAGATGAGCTCGAAGGAGTGCGAGGAAATAATAGATATAACAGAGGAAGCGGACGAATTTATAAAAACTATTTTTGATAAGTATCCAGTTTCAACACGCGGATATTACAGACTTCTCAAAACCGCGCAAACGATCGCCGATCTCGAAAACTCAGAAAAAGTAGAAAAACCCCACGTGGCGGAAGCATTTCAGTTGAGAATTAGGGAGGAGTGAAAACTACTGAATTGATTCAGTAGTCACATTTGCGAAACAACGGTGGCGAGTGTTCTCTCATCAGAGACTTGCGAAAAATAAAGCGAGCGAGTGTGTGCACATAGGAACATCGCGCAGGCATTCTCGCTTGGGTTTGAGAGAATGCCGAGCGTGAAGAAATCCCGACCGCTGGAGTCGGGATATTCTGGTTCCTATGTGCATACACGAACGAGCCGCTGGAGCAGTTGTTTCTGTGAGAGAACGCGAGCTACCTCGCTAGCGGATTCTGCGCCCCCGCTACGCCGAAATGAACATGACACCCCGTTACCCCATACACTCGTCCAGTATTGCCTAAGTCGGCTATCTGCTCACCTTGAGATACTCTATCTCCAACAGAAACTAGGTTTGCCTTGTTGTGAGCGTAAAAAGTCTCCGTGCCATTCGCATGTTCGAGTCTTATAAATCCGCCGTAGCCGCTGTTCCAATTCGACGGCGAGCCGACGCTAACGACTAACCCATCCGCAGCCGCTACGATAGGTGTACCGCACGCGGCCGCCACATCCACCGCATTTGCATCGTGTAGTTCCCCCCAGTTCCAGCCATTCGCAACTGGGGCGACAAAATATCCAGAAAGGTCGGGCAAGCTCGAGCCGCTGTAGGCGGCAACTTTCTCGCTTGCGGGCTTTGCGTGAGGCACGACAACTGTATCTCCAACAGCAATTTTGTTCTCATTAAACGTTGCGATCTCGCTGAGTTCGACATCGTATGCATCGGCAATCGAAGGCAGGGTCTCTCCTTCTGCTACAACGTGAAGTATCCCAGAAACGGGCAGTATTACGAGTTCCTCTCCCGGCTGGATTAAGCTCGAATCGCTGATGTCATTTGCCCAAATGACTGTATTTACTGAAATCCCAAATTGCGCAGCGATCGAAGATAGATTATCTCCTTCTTCAACTCCGTATGATAAAAGTCCGTTGCGAAGCTCCTCTATATTCGACGTGGTCTTAGCGTCATTCAAAAGCGATCCTTTCTCGACGAGAACGAATCCGGCAAAATCCTCGAGAGATCCCGAAACTTGAAGCTCGCCAAGAGGACTCGCATTATTTACAAAAGCAGAGCCCTCCAGTTTTTGTGCGTTGTCATCTAGGAGGGTTTGTTCATAGAGAGAATAATCCGGTTCTTCTGCCGGCTTTACGCGTTTAATATTGACGAATACTAAATCAACGAGCACAAGCCCTAGAATAAGAAGAAGCGGGACTAGAGGTACCGCCTTTAGATGGCTCAACCAA
>MHIV01000028.1:2314-5179 GCA_001817685.1 Candidatus Colwellbacteria bacterium RIFCSPHIGHO2_02_FULL_45_17 | reverse complement strand
TCGGCGAAAAACTTTGTGGTCTATGGCGTTGTAGGAACGATGCTCTACGACGCGGCAACGGGGTTAAGCGTGGGACCACTTTTCTTCGCTCAGCCTTTTATGGAAGCGCTCGTCGGTCAGGTACCTTTCACGCTCGCTCACCTCGCCGGTACTGTGGTTTTATCGCTTCTCGTCAGCCCAGCTTTATATAAATGGGTGGTAATGAACCGAAGGCTTGAGACAGACGTTGTGTTCAGCAGATTTCTGAGGACGAAATCTGTTTCGTAGAAATTCACTCTATACTCTATGCGTATTTCACTAATGGGTGTTTTGCTGTTAAATATACCTTAGGGCGTGGGGGCTTAGTTAAGTGGTATAACTGCGGTCTCCAAAACCGCGATCGAAAGTTCGATTCTTTCAGCCCCCGCAAATGTTGTAGAATACAGTAATAGATGATTAAGAGGCCTTCCAAGAATATAGTTTCAGTAATAGTGGTTGTAGTAATCCTTGCTGGAGCAATTTACATCATGAACAAAAACAGCGGCACAGTATATCCTGATGGACTTGAAGTTACAGTGCTTGAGGGCGGGTCTGGAGACCCAATCCAGAATGGCAGCATTGCAGTTGTCCACTACACCGGAACACTCGACGATGGGACGGTTTTCGACTCTAGCTATAATAGGGGGGCTCCTTTCAAATTCACACTCGGTGCCGGGCAAGTAATCGAGGGGTGGGACCTCGGAGTCGTCGGGATGAAAGTTGGCGAGAAAAGAAAATTAACAATCGCGCCAGAGCTTGCGTACGAATCGAGGGCGGTTGGCCCAATTCCGGCAAACTCGCAACTCACCTTTGAAGTAGAACTAGTTGGAATTAACTAGCCGAGCTTAACTCTTACGAATTTTCTCTTTCCAACTTGCACAAGCGTGCCTCCGCTTGGTATTTTAATTTTTTCTTTGTGATCGAGTGCCCTCGCGTGGTCAAGTCTTACAGCGCCTTGCTCGACAAGTCTTCTCGCTTCGCTCTTACTGTTAGCTGCACCTATCGTGCAAATAAGCTCGACGAGGGAGATATCTCCTTTTTTGATATTCTTAACCGGTATTCTTGTCGGTAATTTCTTTTGCTGGAAAATTTTATTGAATTCGGACTCTGCTTCACCCGCAGCTTCTTCCCCGTGGTAAAGTTTTACAATTTCATACCCGAGGCGCGCTTTGATGTCTCGTGGGTTAGTGTGCTTTCTTCTTAATGATTCCTCTATTGCCGCCAGATCCTTAGACGGTATGTCAGTGCAGAGTGAGAAAAATTTTAGAATCACGTTATCATTTATGGACATTATTTTTCCAAACATATCAGCAGGTTTATCTCTTAACCCTATGTAATTACCTTCGGACTTACTCATTTTCTTAACCCCGTCCGTCCCTTCTATCAGAGGAACTGTTAGAATGTCCTGCTCTTTCATTCCGAAGTATCTTTGTACTTGTCTACCCATAAGCAAATTTAAACGCTGGTCTGTCCCGCCGAGCTCAACGTCAGCACGGACTTTTACAGAATCGTACCCCTGCAAGAGCGGGTAAAGAGTCTCTAGAATTGTTAGCCCCTTTTCGATACGCTCCCTGAAGTCTTCTCTTTGCATCACTTGCTGAACAGTCCCAGCTTTGGCAAGCTCCAATATATTTTTTACGCTTTCCCCAAGCCATTCGCTGTTGTATCTAACCTCAACTTTTTTAACGTCGATGATTTTACTAGCTTGAGAAAGATATTCTTTCATATTGGTTTTTACTTCTTTCTCTGTTAGCGGAATGCGGGCTTTTGACTTTCCGGATGGATCGCCAATCATCCCAGTAAAATCTCCGATTATTAAAACTGCCTTGTGTCCAAGATCCTGAAAGTATCGGAGCTTCCTTAAAACGACTGCGTGACCCAGGTGTAGGTCCGGTGAGGTCGGGTCAATGCCTAATTTAACTCTAAGCGTTTTGCCGCTAGAGAGTGCGTTCTCTAGGTGCTTACGCTCGATGACCTCATCAACGCCGCGCGTCAGAATCTCTTTCTTTAACTCCTGTTTATTTAGATTTGGCACCTCGTTTTTTGATAACTTCATCGATGATGCCATATTTCATCGCTTCGTCCGCAGTAAGCCAGAAATCCCTATCTGTATCTTTTTCTATTTTAGACAACACCTGGCCAGTGTGTTTCGCCAGAATTTCATTCATATTCTGCCTTATTTTCATTATCTGCTTCGCAGCGATTTCGATATCAGTCGCCTGGCCTTCCACGCCCCCTGGTATGTGTATTTGGTGGATAAGGACCTCTGAATTGGGGAGGGCAAATCTCTTTGTCTTCTCTCCTGCTGCAAGCAAAAACGCTCCCATAGATGCTGCCACTCCAACACACATAGTGCTAACATCGGGTTTTATGTATTGCATCGTGTCATAGATCGCCATGCCAGCTGTCACTGATCCGCCTGGAGAGTTTATATAGAGCTGTATATCTTTTTTGGGGTCTTGGCTTTCCAGAAAAAGCATTTGCGCTATAACCGCATTCGCCACTCCATCAGAAATAGGACCACCTAAAAAAATTATGTTGTCTCTTAGAAGACGCGAATAGATATCGTAAGCACGCTCACCATATTGGGTTTTTTCGATAACTGTCGGTATAAGATATTGTAGCTGTTTTTCTTCCATACTACCTAGATTAGAGGAATGGGACTAAAAGGTAAACCCCCGCACCTACGTTGTAGGTGGTGAGGGGTAAAGCGACTACAAAAATGGGACAAGTAACAACGCGATGATATTTATTATCTTTATAACGGGGTTAATGGCGGGGCCAGCTGTGTCTTTATAAGGATCGCCCACTGTATCTCCGGTTACCGCGGCTTTGTGCGCGTCCGAG
>MHIV01000028.1:0-2284 GCA_001817685.1 Candidatus Colwellbacteria bacterium RIFCSPHIGHO2_02_FULL_45_17 | reverse complement strand
TATTTTTTCGCGTTATCCCACGCCGCACCACCCGATGTCATCGAAAGAGCGACGAATATACCCGTGATAATTGAGCCGACAAGTAGCCCTCCCAGGGCCTCAGCGCCTAAAAGAAACGCCACCGCAAGGGTTATAACTATCGGTAGGAGTGCTGGCACAATCATTTCTTTCGTGGCCGCTTTAGTCACGATATCTACACACTTTGCGTAGTCGGGTTTAGCCCTGCCCTCCATAAGGCCGTCGATCTCTTTAAATTGTCTGCGCACTTCTTTAACAACGCTCCCCGCTGTCTTGCCGACTGCGCGCATTGAAATCGAAGCGAATAAATATGGGATCATGCCTCCAAGAAAAAGACCGACTATTACAAACGGATCGCTGAGATCAAACTCGAACACATTCTTTCCGCCTCCCTTCAATTGAAGGTCTTGTACATACGAAGAGAAAAGCACAACCGCCGCAAGCCCGGCCGAGCCGATTGCGTAACCTTTTGTCACCGCCTTTGTCGTATTTCCAACTGCGTCCAGTGGATCTGTTACGTCCCGGACGGAATCCGGGAGACCAGCCATCTCAGCAATCCCACCTGCGTTATCCGTTATGGGACCGTAGGCATCAATCGCAACGATTATTCCTGCCATAGAAAGCATACTCATCGCGGCTAGGGCGATTCCGTATAAACCGCCGAAGAAATATGCAGAAAGAATTCCTGCGATGATAACTATAACCGGGAGAGCAGTCGCTTCCATTCCAACCGACAGTCCGGTTATAACGTTTGTCCCGTGACCGGTTGTCGAAGAATTTGCGATGGATTTTACTGGTCGGAATTTTGTAGATGTGTAGTATTCGGTAATTATTACAATTAAAACAGTAACGGCGATTCCTATAAGAAGCGAGCTAAAGATTTCTGTCATCCCAAGCTCACCAAGTGTGCCGACATATTTTTTGAGAAAATACCACAAGCCCGCTAACGTCAAAATGCTCGAGGCCGCAAGTCCTTTGTAGAGAGCTCTCATTATTTTCTTTGAGTCTTTTCTAAGTCTTACGAAAAATGTTCCGATAATCGATGCGAAAATTGCGACGCCACCTATTAAAAGTGGCAATAAAACCGCTTCTGTTGATCCAGGAAAAGTCAGGCTTCCCAAAATCATCGCGGCTATTGCCGTAACTGCGTAGGTCTCAAAAAGGTCAGCCGCCATTCCTGCGTCGTCTCCCACGTTGTCGCCGACATTGTCCGCTATAACCGCTGGGTTTCTTGGGTCATCCTCCGGAATTCCAGCCTCAATTTTACCAACAAGGTCTGCTCCGACATCTGCGCCTTTAGTAAAAATCCCACCGCCGAGCCTTGCGAATACTGATATTAAGCTTCCGCCTAGACCAAGACCAATAAGCGCTGTTACGTTTTCTGTAACTGAGTAAAAGCTGGCGACAGATAGTAGCGCTAGACCAACCACCAGAAGTCCGGTGACGGATCCGCCTTGAAATGCAACGTGAAATGCTTTGGAGATTCCCTCCTTGGCGGCCTCGGTTGTTCTCACATTAGCGCGCACCGCTACGCTCATACCGATGTATCCTGCAAGTCCAGACGCGACAGCGCCTACTATAAAGCCAACCATCGTTGTAGGGTCTATGAAATAACCGATTAGCGCAGCAACAACTACGGCGACAATGCCGATTGAGGTATATTGACGTTTTAGATACGACTTTGCGCCAATTTGAATAGCCTTAGCTATCTCTACCATAGCGCCTTCTCCAGATGGATATTTGCTGATTCTAAAAATAAGCCACCCCGCAAAGACTATTGCGGTGATACTCGAGACGATTGAAAACAAAACTGGATCCATTCTCTAACTATTCGTCTTCGTCCTTCACTGGATTATGATAGATTGGTTTTTCCTCTTCTTCAACTTCTTTCGCTCCACTTCCTTCTACTATTTCATCGCCTACTGGTTCTTTGCCAGCAACAACCTCTGCTACCCCTCCGTCTAGTGTCTCATCGGGCCGTGTTTGAGAGCGAACATCGATTTTCCAACCCGTTAATTTCGCGGCTAGGCGGACGTTTTGCCCTCCTTTGCCTATGGCAAGACTTAGCTGATCCTCCGCAACCAAAACACGCGCCTCGCGATTTCCTATGATTTCTACAACTCTAACTTTGGCTGGATTTAGCGCTTGGGAAATAAATTCTTCTGAATCCTCGGCCCACTCGATTACATCCAACTTTTCCTGACCCAGCTCGTTTGTAATTGCCATAATTCTGGTTCCGCGTTGGCCGACACAGCTTCCGACAGGG
>MHIV01000027.1:1461-10605 GCA_001817685.1 Candidatus Colwellbacteria bacterium RIFCSPHIGHO2_02_FULL_45_17 | reverse complement strand
CATTGGCGAAGACTTCGTTGGATAAACCAAGCGAATCGTCCCACGTATAAAGAGGGCTTTGCGGATCAGCAAATTTTGTATACTGCAGAAGTCCCGCTTCGCCTTCTCGTCCAAAGTCGGCTCTCGTAAAACTTTCGTTTACGATCGTGGATCCATTTTGTAACATAAGAAGCCCGACTAAGTCTACCGCATTTGAAACACTCGCCGACGTTCCACCGATTGCGGCCGCTTTATCTCCCATCTTCCCATTTTCAAAAGTTCTTAGCTTCGCAACTGCTTCCTCAAATTCTTTCCAAGTCCCTGGGGCAAATACTACTCCTTTCGCATCAAAAATATCGCGGTTGTAGAGAAGCGCCAGCGTGTCGACGAAAAGCGGCATGGCGTAAATTCTTCCTTCGCTCACAAAATCCTGCTCTGCTACCTGTGGAAAGAATCCCGAGAAAGTTTCTGCCGTCATTTTATTGGAGGGCGCGGGGGCAATTTTGTCGCCGTGCTCGATTAGCCACTTGCTGTTAAACATAAATACGTCTGGACCCCTTCCAGCCGCAAGTGCATTGAGTAGCTCGTTCTCGTAGTTCCCAGGGGCTATTTCTTCGAGCGTCGCATTTATATCTGGATAAGAATTCTCGAAGCGAATAAGAATGGGGTCCCAGATTTCTGTGTCTTCGTCGAGAACCCATACAGAGATACTTATTTTCTCTTCACCCCTTTTTCCTCCAGGCAATACGCCTATGAAAACCAGAATAAGAGTTACAACGAGCGCCGCGCCAGCGGCAAGAAATATCGTTTGTTCCTTACTAAATTCTTTGGAGC
Organism: Candidatus Colwellbacteria bacterium RIFCSPHIGHO2_02_FULL_45_17; assembly: GCA_001817685.1. Lineage (GTDB taxonomy): Bacteria > Patescibacteriota > Minisyncoccia > UBA6257 > Colwellbacteraceae > 2-02-FULL-45-11. Next base: position 9,792 of record MHIV01000027.1, on the reverse strand, counting down.
CTATTTTTAGAGACATACAGTTCCCACAAGCTCGTCACCTTTATCGAGCTTCATGATGCGTACTCCCTGAGTGGCTCTTCCGGCCTTACGAATACTTTTTATCGTAGTCTTCAAAATCTGACCGCGCCCCGAGATTGCAAGAAGCTCTGTTTGGTCAATTATAGCATGGGAAGACACGAGCTTTCCTGTCTTATCCGTTACTTTGGCCGTAAGAATACCGGACCCGCCTCGTCTTTGAACTTTATATTCCTTAAGTGGGGTCTGTTTTGCATAACCGTTCGTCATAACAACGAGCAGGTTCGTCTCTGCCTGAGGACCCAAAACTTCGAAAGAGCTCACTTCGTCGTTCTTCTTTAAAGTAATTCCCTTGACGCCCCCAGCCGTTCTTCCCATCGAACGGACATCGGACTCCTTAAATCTGATTGCCCGGCCGGATTCTGTGCTTAAAATAATTTCGTCTCCTTTGCGAGCGAGCTTCGCCCATTTTAGCTGATCTTCTTTTGCAAGGTTTATGGCTATAATTCCGCTTCGGCGGACGTTTTTAAATTTCTCTATTTCTACTTTCTTAACGACTCCCCTCGAAGTCGCCATAACCAAATAGGTGTCTGACTCTATTTTATCGCTGTATGTAATTACCGCCGTAACTTTAACGTCATTCGGAATTTCCAGGAAATTATGTATCGCCTTTCCTTTACTTGTACGCTTGCCCTCGGGTATTTCATACGCTTTTGTCTGGAATACTTTTCCTCTGTCGGTGAAAAATAACATATTGTCGTGGGTGTGAGCGCCCAAAAAGTGAGCGAGCACATCCTCGTCTCTCAAATCGCTACCCTTCAGCCCCTTTCCGCCCCTCCTTTGTCTTCTAAACGTGCTCGGCGGGATTCTCTTTATATACCCGTCGTCTGACATTGTTATAACGACTTCCTCTTGTGGAACCATGTCCTCGACGCTAAGCTCTCCGAGTTTTCCTTCGTCAATTTTTGTCCTTCTTTCGTCCCCGAAGTCTTTTTTGAGATCTTGAAGCTCGCTTTTGATAAGATCTTGGATTTTTTTGGGATCCTTAAGAAGTTCAGTTAGCTCCTTAATAATTTTTTTCTTCTCTTTCAGTTCGTCTTCTATCTTCTGACGCTCGAGAGCCGCCAAAGACTGTAAGCGCATTTCTAAAATGGCAATTGCCTGACGACTTGTAAGTTTGAAATTGGCGATAAGATTTTTCTCAGCATCCTCACGATTCTTAGATTTTTTAATCGTAGAAATTATTTTATCGATGTTCGATAGCGCTATAACGAGTCCTTCGAGTATGTGCTCGCGCTCTTTTGCTTTAGCTAGCTCAAATTTTGTGCGGCGTGTGACAACCTCCTCCCTGTGCGCTAGAAAGCCGACGAGCACGTCTTTAATCGACATTGTCTGCGGTTGTAGGCCGCCTTCGGCGAGCGCTACCATATTAAGATGAAAGTCTTTTTGAAGGTCTGTAAATCTCCAGAGCTGGTTCAATGTTTTTTGAGGGACTGCGTCGCTCTTTAACTCTATTACGATTCGTACTTGGTCGTTCCGGTCCGATTCATCGCGTATGTCACGAATCCCGACAAGCCGCTTTGTTTGCACGAGCTCTGCCATCTTTATAATGAGGTCGGCTTTATTAACCTGATATGGAATCTCCGATATTACTATTCTTTTATCTTCTATCTCGGCCTTCCCGCGGACTGTTATTCCCCCACGGCCCGAGACGTATGACTCTACGATTCCCTTAGAATCATATATGATTCCGCCGGTCGGAAAATCCGGTCCTTTGATAAATACCATTAATTCTTCGGCTGTGGCCTTTGGTTTATCAACTAGATGTGAGATCGCATCGACGACTTCACCTAGATTGTGCGGAGGAATTTTGGTGGCCATGCCGACCGCAATTCCATCTGAGCCATTTATTAAAAGATTCGGGAGTTTTGCCGGGAGAACTGTTGGTTCTTTTTTTGTATCGTCGTAATTCGGTATGAAATCTACCGTATCTTTATCTATATCAATAAGAAGTGCGCTTGCTATTGCCGAAAGGCGACACTCTGTGTACCTCATTGCGGCAGGTGGGTCGCCGTCGAGGTCGCCCCAGTTTCCCTGACCGTCTATGAGCGGATACCTCAACGAGAAATCCTGCGCCATTCTGGCGAGAGAATCATATACGGGAATGTCTCCATGCGGATGGTATGAACCAAGAACGGACCCGACAATGTTTGCTGATTTTCGATATTTAGCTTGGTGTGTTAGGCCTCCCTCCCACATTGCCCAGAGAATCCTTCTGTGAACTGGCTTTAATCCGTCGCGAACGTCCGGCAACGCACGACCGACTATAACAGACATCGCGTAATCCAAATATGACTCACGCAGTTCAGTCGTTATTTCGCGTTTTTCTATTTTGTCGTGAGCCATACTAACTTGTTAGCCATATCTTCTTTAATCAGATCTCCCTTTTTCACGGTCAGTTTTTCTTCTGCCTTGACCCTTTGTCCCATTTCTTCCATTAAAATCTTCGCCGCGCTATCTTCGGCTGGAATAATAATGCTCGGGTCAATTTGTTTTATTAGGGACACCATTTGCTTTGGTTTTATTTTCTTCGCATCAGCAGAAAAAAACAGAATATCTACTTCCCCGAGTCCGTCTATCATGTCTTCGGAAAGTTCTGACGAAACGTTAATTAGAAACGCGATGCGCATACCATCGAATTCAATTGCGTATATGCTTCTCACTGTCTTTGCGGTGGACTCGCTAGGGAGAGCGATGCCGTGAACTCTTACTCCCGACACCTCGTACTCACCGGACCCCCAGATAATATTCTCTGACGAGAAAGAATCAATCGGTAGTTCCGTGCGTGTCTTTAGAATTAGATTGCCCTTCCTTTGGGAGGGCGGATCTACAAGCAAACTAAACTCTCCGGCCTGGCATTTTATGCCGGCGCCATCGGCGACCGTGATAACCATATCTATGTATTTTAGTTGATTTTCGCCGATTTTCAATCGCTTTTTTGACCTCTTTTTCTTTTCCGGGGTTGACCCCCCACACCTAACGAGAAGGGGATTATATTGTCGCGTTTCGACAACTCATCGTTAGGTGTGGGGATTGACAAAGCCTCTCTCGACCTGTTTAATCACTACGCTTATGCAACAAGCAGCACAAAGAAAAAGCTTGAGTCCCGAGCTTCACATATTGAAGGGCAACCCATCACTTATGCCCATTTTAAAAGACGGTGATTTGGTGGAGGTCACTTTAATGCAAAACGGGAACAAGTCTGTCTTTTTTGATATTCCGAAGGTGGGAACCGGTGTAATTTATGGAGTTGAACTAATTAGCGCAAAAAGTATTCTTAAAAAATTAAAGATTGGCGATTCTGTAACCGCGAAAGTCGTCGAGCCAGAGAATGAGGATGGCTACGTTGAGTTGTCCTTAGCCGAGGCCGACAAACAAAAAGCCTGGCAGGAGCTGAAAGACCTTAAAGACAATGACGAGCCTATCGAGGTAACCGTAACGGGAGCAAACGCCGGTGGTTTAATCACGGAGCTGGCCGGACTCCAGGCCTTTTTACCTGCGTCACAACTTTCAAACGAAAATTACCCCAAAGACGTAGATGGAAATCGAGCTAAAGTGATTGAGGAACTTGGGAAGTTCGTAGGACAGAAGCTTTTTGTCAAAGTTTTGAGCGTAAATCCTCGAACAAACAAACTAATAGTATCTGAGAGAGAGGTTATCGCAGAGGACGTTAAAAAACTTCTCGAGAAATACAGCGCAGGCGATATTGTCCCTGGCATTGTCTCTGGTGTCGCAAACTTCGGAGTATTTGTGAAGTTCGCCGACGAACCGAAAATCGAGGGACTTATCCATATTTCAGAGCTTTCTCATAATGTAATTGATCATCCTAAAGAGGTTGTGGGGGTTGGGGATATGATCAAGGCGCAGGTTGTCGAAATCAAAGACGGGCGAGTCTCTCTTTCGCTTAAAGCCTTACAGCCCAACCCGTGGGATAAGGTAGGTGAGAAATTTAAGGAAGGGTCTGTTATTGATGGAGTCGTATTTAAGCTCAATCCGTTCGGCGCTTTTGTAAAATTAGACGAGAATATCACGGGACTTATACACGTTTCCGAATTTGGTTCCGTTGAGGTTTTAAAAAACGAACTCGAGCCAGGAAAAACTTATCCGTTCTTAATTGAAAGCATAAAAGCCGATGAGAAACGAGTGATTCTAAAACTCACAGGCGATATGAAGAAAAAAGCGCAAGGGGTCTCTTTACAAAAAGACCCACAAGAACAAAATAAAGGGAATGAAGGAGATACCGAAGCTCGCGAAGGGGAAAAAACAAGTACGGGGGCCTAAGAAAAATTCAATATATCAGAGCTTTTTAAGAGCTGTTGTTATAATTTTTTCCCTTACGCTTATTTTCGCTTTTCTGTACCAAGGGCAGGAAAAACCTCAGCGTATAGGCATCGCCGATCTCGCAGCTAAGATTGAGGCCCGTGAAGTATCGAGCGTCGTTGTTAACGGAAACGTGCTTGAGGTCACGCTAAAAGATGGACAAGCGCTGGTGTCGCAGAAGGAGAGCGAAATCGGAGTTACACAAACATTAAATAACTATGGCGTGTCTCCGGAAGCCCTGTCTTCAATCTCGCTTGAAGTTCGAGATGAATCCGGCTTCGCTTTTTGGGCAAGAATTTTAATCCCGACGCTCTTGCCACTTTTAATAATCGGATTCTTGTTTTGGATCTTGATGAAGCAGGCCCGCGGCGGAGTGAATCAAGCGTTCACGTTCGGTCGCGCCAATATGCACCTTTTCACAAACTTTAAAGATAAAGTCACATTCAAAGATGTCGCCGGGCTCAAAGAAGCGAAGAAAGAACTTGAAGAAGTAGTAGATTTTCTTAAATCGCCAAAGAAATACGCGGACATGGGAGCGAAAGTTCCACGCGGAGTACTTCTTATGGGCCCTCCAGGAACTGGAAAGACCCTTTTAGCCCGCGCTGTGGCTGGCGAAGCTGGCGTTCCCTTCTTCCATATTTCAGCATCAGAGTTTGTCGAGATGTTTGTCGGAGTGGGCGCCTCAAGGACTCGCGATGCATTTAACACTGCTAAAAAAGCTGCACCTTCAATAATTTTTATTGATGAGATCGACGCCGTTGGCCGTGAGCGTGGGACTGGACTCGGTGGTGGACATGACGAACGCGAACAAACATTAAACCAAATCCTCGTTGAAATGGACGGATTTAACAAAGACACGCGAGTTATAGTCCTCGCCGCGACAAATAGGCCAGACGTGTTGGATACGGCGCTTCTCCGTCCAGGAAGATTCGACAGAAGAGTCCTTCTCGACTTGCCGGACATAAAAGAGCGCGAGGATATTCTAAAAATTCACTCGAGGGGCAAAAAGATAAACGATAAAGTTGACTATAGAAGGGTCGCCTCTCTTACTCCAGGATTTTCAGGCGCGGATCTTGAGAGCATTGTAAACGAGGCCGCAATTCTCGCGGTTCAGCACAGCAAGAAAGAAGTTGAACAACAGGATGTTTTAGATTCTATAGAGAAAGTTCTTCTTGGCCCTGCAAGAAAAAGTCTGCTAATCTCCGACAAAGAAAGAAAAATCACGGCTTATCATGAGGCTGGACACGCACTTGTTGCGGCAGGACTCAAAGATTCTGATCCCGTGAGCAAGGTTTCAATTGTTGCACGCGGACAGGCGGGAGGATATACGCTAAATCTTCCGCTCGAAGATAGGCGACTCAAATCAAGATCGCAATTCTTAGCGGACCTTGCAATGATGATGGGCGGATATGTCTCAGAGAAAATAATATTCAATGATATAACGACCGGCGCCTCAAGTGATTTGAAAAAGGCGTCGGACTTATCAAGATTGCTTGTCATGCGTTATGGCATGAGCGAAAAATTTGGTCCGCTCGCATTTGGCAAGAGTAGCGAGATGATTTTCTTGGGTAAAGATATGATTACCGAGAAAGATTATTCCGAAGGAGTGGCAGCGGAGATTGATGAAGAGATAAAGAAATTTGTAAACGATGCATACAAGAAAGCTTTTTCGATTATTAAATCGAACAAAAACGTGCTGAAGGCTATAGCCGAGGCGTTAATGGAAAAAGAAGTCCTCGAGCACGACGAATTCTATAAGATAATAAAGCCATTTGGGTTGAAGCCGATTAGCGCTTAAGATACAATTTCTGTGCCTTGATCGGGGTTTGATCCAAGTACGCAGAGGGATTCACCCCCAGTGGCATCGAGGGGCCCATAGCTCAGCGGTTAGAGCAATCGTCTTATAAGCGATAGGTCGATGGTTCGAATCCATCTGGGCCCACTTCGACTCGCTTCGCTCGCTCAGTGCAAGCACCCGCGTCGATTTACCCACTAAGGGCAAGCCATAGGAGTTTTACCCCGAGTAACATCGAGGGGCGATTAGCTCAGTTGGTTAGAGCGCTTCGTTTACACCGAAGAGGTCGGGGGTTCGAGCCCTCCATCGCCCACAGAGAATGGGAGTTCTATACACTCAAGTTAGTAAGTTAGTTGTTGTTTATGTAGGCGACCGCCTTGTTGGACTACCTTCGTCCTCCTCCTTTCGTTGTGACTTGTGCTGTGTCGCTGCCACCCAGGGATGACGTTACAGTCACTGTTCCGGGGTTCGATATGCCAGTCACCCTTAATGAGTAGGATCCTTTTGCAGAGCTATAATTCATAACTCCAAACCCCTCGAGTGTTAGCGTTGCCGACCCGCCGTCCGTGCTTACGGCAGACACGTCCAGGATTTTCTTTGCATTGTCGTATGTCGCCTTGGTTATGGTCACCGTGTCAGCTGGTGCGGTTATTACCGTAACGCTCGATGTATCCTGGGCAACCGCTCCGCCGTTATCTGTCACCGTTAATGTTACTGTGTACGCGCCGTCTGTCGTGTACGAGTGGCTTACAGTTACTCCATTTCCAAAATTTCCATCGCCAAAATCCCACGCATAACTTACAATCGTGCCGTCTGGGTCATAGGAACCAGATGCGTCAAAATTAACACTTACACCCGGCTCTGTGAGTTTATCGTTTCCTGCGTTAGCTACTGGTGAGGTGTTAGTGTTCTCTACGATAACGCTGATCGGAGCAGTTTCTGAGATTCGTCCTGTTGTATCAGTAACTCTCGCGTTTATCTCGTATGTTCCGTCAATCTCAAGCGCTGTATCCCATAAATATGAGTAGTATGTTCCATCGAATCCGGGTGTTATATCAATAAAATTCCCGTCGTTGCCTAGCGCGCAGTTACCAACCGCGCTCAACATACTCGATTCCAACGAATTCCAAGTCGCCGTATCAACGAATGTGCCGTTGCTGCCCAAGCCGTTGTTCGACTTATATGCTGCGACGGCCGTTTCTACTTCATTACCATAGTATCCATCGGCCCCATACAACGGCAGGCTATATCCAAGAAATATAAGGTCTTCCTGAAGGTGCTTTGTGAACGCATGGTAAACCGATGCGTTTTCTGCAATGCCCGGAAAGCCTGTGTGGTTTTCGCAAACCGGTAGGTCTGTGCTGAAGGTTGAGAGCCCTACTTTTTGAATTCCGGTGTCATCTGACGCTAAGACCTGTACTTGTGTTGTGCCCGTAACGGTTGCGTTATTGCCGGGAGAGGCGACGCTTGCTGTCGGAGTAATGCCGGTTAGTGGGGCTGCCGAATCAACATTTACAAGGCCGTATCCAAAATAATCATCACGCCCAGCAACCCCCAAGTCTTCTGCTGTGTTTTGTAGAACAATGCGAACATCTCTGTTGTTAACAAACCCGTCGCTGTTTTGATCTGTTAGGGTTCCGTTAGCTAAGACTAGTGCCGCTGTTCCCGCAACATGCGGTGCGGCCATCGATGTCCCTATCGCATATTTATAACAAGCCGCAATACCTTCTTCGGAACGACACTCCGGCTCTGCAGTCGCAAAACCGTTATCATCGTCCCAAGTTGAGTAAATCATCTCCCCAGGGGCGACAAGCTCTGTCTCTGGGCCAGTGCTGGAGATACTCGCCAGACTGTCGCTTGAGTTTGTGGCGCCGACGGCCACAACTGATGCAAACGCCGCTGTGTAACTTACGTTGCTTCCTCCTTGTGGAGCAACACCCCGATTTCCAGTTGATGCCACTATAAAGAGGCCAGCCGCTTCGGCATTATTAAACGCCGCCTCCACCGCAGAGCCCGGGTGATTGAATTCCCCAATACTTAAGTTCGCTATGTCTAAGTTGTTGTTTACCGCCCATTCAAGAGCTGCCACAACACGGCTCCAACTGCTGACCCCTGCGCTGTCTAGGACCCTAAGCCCGTAC
>MHIV01000027.1:0-1436 GCA_001817685.1 Candidatus Colwellbacteria bacterium RIFCSPHIGHO2_02_FULL_45_17 | reverse complement strand
TGTTTTCTGCACAAGCCGTTCCGGCGACGTGTGTGCCATGACCATAAACATCCATGGGGTCCGTGTCGTTTTGGACAAAATCGTATCCGCCAACGTAGTTGTTATTTAAGTCAGGGTGGTTGTAATTAATTCCGGAATCTATGATGGCTATGCTTATCCCAGCGCCGCCATTTCCGTTGCTGTTTACCACGGCCTCCGTTCCGACGCGCTTAACTCCCCAACTGTTATCCATTTCTATATCGAATGCCCCAACAACTCCATCTTCCTCAATAACCACAACGTTTGGGTTGTTTGAAAGACCACTAACTGCCGCCGCGGGAATACTCGCAGATATAGCGGGAATTAAGTTATATGTGTACTGAATATTTCCTCCGTGGCTTCGCACTAGTGCTTCTTCAGCTGCGCCGGGCATATTTGCAAATGTAATAAATACGTCCACCATCTCGGGCCCTCCTACTGCGCTCGAAGTTGGTGCGCCTAGGATAATTCCGACGAATAAAGTTGTTATTAAAAACGCTCTGCCAACTTTCATTATTTGTGATGTTTTTGTCATGGTCCTGTGATATTACATAATTTGTATTATGTCAACCCTTGGCTGTGTGCTAGTTATAAACATTTTGTTTGGAGTTGGGGGGTTTTGGTTGTTAAGCTTAGTGTTATAACGGAGAAGCTACAAAGGTCGACGAGACTAAAATTAATTACTTTTATGTCACGCACGATTACAAAATTATTGGTCCCTCTAACGACCTTTGCCTTGGCGCTAAGCCCGGCTATCGCGTCCGCGCATGACCTAAACTTTGACTGGAACGCTTCATCAAGCAGAACGCTTTGGGTTGGACCTGTCGCTGGTTGGTGCGCTTCTGCGGGGAACACGCCGAATCTTGTGAGAGCGGTTCAATCTATGCTTGTCTCTGGTGGGTACTACGGCCTCAATGGCTGGGCAAATGACGAAACCCAGGTTGATGGCGTCTGGGGATCAAAAACACTCGAGGCAGTTAAAGACTTCCAACAAGACCATGGTCTAACTCGAGATGGATGTGTCGGCACTGGTACGTGGAGTAAGTTCCGATATTACCAGCTCAGCGGGAATACCCACATGTGGACTAATGGGGATGACGCCTATTGGTGGGACGACACTTGGCACAATGACTATCCTTCTGGGAATGAGTTCGAAACCCAGTTCTTGTGGATGTGGGATGATCCGTATTGGACACACTTTGCCTTATTTGAGGGTGATTTGGAGCACAACTACGACGACCGCCTTTGTGGAGGCCATTACCCAGATTGTTTTAACTAGGTTCCAGCGTAAGATCGCCTAGAAACAACATCCCCCGTAGCTTTGCGGGGGTGTTGTTTTGGGGTATTTTTATTGAAACCTATGAATTTCACAAAAAAAGTTCGCGATATTCTAACAATTCTAGTGGCCTCTGTTCTTA
>MHIV01000026.1:911-19416 GCA_001817685.1 Candidatus Colwellbacteria bacterium RIFCSPHIGHO2_02_FULL_45_17 | reverse complement strand
CCCTCCGGGTCGCCCGTAGAACTCGTTTTGCCGAGCTCGATTGTCGCCAGATATTCCTTGTCCGCGCCCAGTAAAATCTCTCCCAGCTTTTTTGTGGATTCTCTCGAGATGGCTATAACCAGGACTCCTTCTGCAAAAGGATCGAGGGTTCCTCCGTGTCCAACGCGCCTCTCCCCAGTTATTTTCCGTATTTCATTAACGACGTCATGAGAAGTAATTCCTCTCGGTTTTACGACGCTCGTTATCATGCGCGTTTGGCTATGCCTCGAAGCTCATGAATAATACTTCCTCCGCTAAAAGTGAGACTCGCGAAGTAAGCGGCCGCGGCAAAAGCTATGATTATAAAGAGGTGTACATCAAGCAACTTACCGATGATTGCGGTTATGCTCATCATAAACGTCGCAAGAAGTATCGCCGGTAGTTTATTCGAAATACTGAAGTTGTTTACACGCTTCATTTTCCTCCAGATTAGTCCGTTGATTATGAACTGTGTTACAAGGCTTGCCCAGGCTGGGCCAGAAATACCTAAGCGCGGTATGAGCCAGAGATTAAGTGCAATGTTCAACCCGGCACCAGAGGCCCAAAGAGGAACAAGCTTTTTCTGTTCGTTGTATGCGAAAACGCCATGAACAATAATACTTATTGGAAATGCCGTAAGGACCGTGAGCGCAAGAATCCTGAGCGGTCCCGCAGCGGCAGCGTAGGCATCGCCGTAAAGAAAAGAGACGATTTCGCTCGAAGTGAGCATTATCCCGATTGATATCGGGAATGCCACAGCCGTGATTCCTCCGAGAGCTCTTTCAAATATTCTTTTGAATTCTAAGTCGTTTTTTCTTGCAAGTCTTGCAAGCGGTGGGAAAACTCCCCCGACGATTAGCGTAGGGAGTATATACAAAAGGGCGATGGGCTTTTGCGCAGCAGAATAGTATCCAACATATTCGGCTTCCCGAAACCACCCGATCATCACTGTATCGATATTGACGAGAAGCATGCCGAAGATTGCCGCGAGTGATAGTGGCCATGCCGCTTTAATAATCGAACGCACTAACGTCTTATCGAATCCAGAGAAAAGCTGTTTTAAATTATCTCTGAGAAAGTAGCCCGCCGTGATAAGTCCTACTCCCGCACCGAATGCATATGCAGCGGCTAGCGACTCTGGTGTCTCTCTCATGAACAGAGCGACGAAACCGCCGACGACGATTATAAGCTGGGTAAAAATATTAATTAATGCCTCCTTCTCCATTTTCTCTCTGGCTCGGAACATCGATGTCCCGAATCTTCTGAAGGAATCAAAGACGAATAAGAGTCCTATTGAGACAAGGAGGGGCTTGGATAGAGGAATGCCAGTGAATAGCGGTGTTACAAACACTAGAAATAGGAAGCTCGCCAAAGTAAGTGCGAGTTTTATGATAAATGTCGTGGAGAAGTATTTGGCTTCCGCCTCAGGGGATTTTGTCACTTCGCGCACAAGCACAGTACTGATTCCTATATCTGCGAATATCGTGAAAACTGCTGCAAGACTTGCCATATAGGAAAAGGTTCCCCAGCCCGCAGCACCCAGGACTCTCGCTGCGTAGATTATTATCGCGATTCTTAGGGCTCTACCGACAGACTCGCTAAGTGAAAGCCAAAAAGTATTTTTAACAATTGTCTGGGCGGTCGACTCGTTATTCAATAAGAATTTCTTGATTTTCGGCGCCGCCTTAATCGGGTTTTTCATGCTATCATTTTAATTATTCGTTACTTTATGGTAAACAAAGCAAGGATTTTATGAAAGTATCTCGGGAGAAAAATCCCAAAGAGGGAAAACCAGCCATAATAGGCGTTGTAGTCTTTAGCGTCGTCATCGCGTTCTTATTTGGATATTATCTCTGGCAGAATTCTTTTGTCGGAGTGGACAACACGCTTAGCGGTGTATTGCTTGAGAATGGAGAAATCTATTTTGGAAGATTAAGCTATTTTCCACGCTTGACACTCAGCAACGTTTACACAATTCAAGCAACGGTTAATTCAGACGATCCAACTCAAATCTCGTATCAAATTATCCCGCTTACTTTATCTGTTTGGAGCCCTGGGAAACTTTTCTTAAACTATGATAATATACTCTTCATTGGCGATGTCGGTGAAGACAGTCAGGTCATGCAAATTATTAGGGAATACCAAAATCAGTAAACATGGAGGAGACAACTAAAGCTACGAAGAAGAACTTCCAATTTCTGGGCAACAGCCCTAGCTATTTAGGGACTAGCATCCTTGTATCTGCGCTGGTTATATCCGGAACGCTAATCTATGTTTTCGGGCCGAGTACAGGTGGCTCTAACGGGACGGGCTTCGCGCCGACAGATAATGAGGGCGCTGTTTTGCCAGATGTAGTGCGAGGCGGAGCTCCGGAGGTTGGTGATGCGCCGTTTCTTGGAGATGAGGATGCTCCGGTTACAATAGTCGAATACTCAGATTTCCAATGTCCTTTCTGCGCAAAGTTTTTTAACGAGAGTCTTCCTCGGGTGATAGCTGAGTACGTTAATACTGGCAAGGCCAGGTTTGTTTATAAAGATTTTCCGCTTTCTTCGATTCACCCGCAGGCGCAAAAAGCCGCCGAGGCGGCTAGGTGTGTTAGAGATCAACTTGGGAACAATGAGTACTGGAGAATGCACGACAGAATATTTGATGGACAGGACTTGCTTGGTGTCTCGAGCTTCAAACAATGGGCAAGGGAGATCGGCGTGAATGGGAGCGAGTTTGATGGCTGTCTAGACTCCGACAAATACGCGTCCGCCGTGGCCACTGATATAGAGGAAGGTATTGCGCTCGGCGTAACCGGGACACCGACATTCTTTATAAACGGTACGAGAATTGTTGGCGCAGTGCCGTATGAGCAAATCAGAGCAGTAATCGAACAGGAGCTCGCGGACGCAAATTAATTGGACAAATCAATTTTTAGAAGATATATTGTAGGTCCTAAAGCTTAAAAGGTCGCTTAAAGAATTGTTGGGTTTATGAGATACCGGTGTAGACAATGCGAATACGTTTCTAACGAGCCGGGCAATTGCCCAACATGTAATATTCCTATGGAAATACTAAACGAAGACGAAGAACAAGGTCAGCCTGAGGCTGCTCCTGCAGAGGCTCCTGAGGCTGCCCCTGAAACTCCTGACGTTACTACTACGGATGACGGAGCTGGTGACGGTGGTGATTCAGCCGGCGAAGGCGAAGAAGCGGTCTAGCAATATTGCTCGACTCGACAGAACCTCCTCAACTTTGGGGAGGTTTTGCGTTTTAGTCGTCGTAATCTACAATAGTTTCTATATACACACTCATTTTGATAGGCGGCCCGCCCGTCGCGGGTGAGGCTCGCCCACTACCAGAATATGTATGAATTAATAATAGTTGGCGGCGGGCCCGGCGGAGTTGCCGCTGGAGTTTATGCTGCCAGAAAAAAAATTAAAACTGCTGTAATCGCTAAATCATTTGGCGGTCAGTCGGAAACATCTGCTGACGTTCAAAACTGGATTGGGACAAAATCAATTTCTGGTTTTGAATTTGCGAAAATGCTGGAAGACCACCTGAGGGCCCAAGAAGGCATAGACATAGTTGATGGAGAGTTAGTGAACGAAGTTAAGAAATCAGACGATGGCTTTGTTGTGAAAACTGATGCCGGCAATAAATTTGAAACTAAAACCATGCTTGTCGCCTCCGGCAGTCGCAGAAAAAGACTTGGTGTTCCGGGGGAAGCGGAGTTTGATGGTAAGGGAGTTGTATATTGTTCAACCTGTGACGCACCGCTCTTCGGCGGTAAAACTGTTGCTGTCGTCGGCGGAGGAAATGCGGGACTCGAGGCGGTCATAGATTTATTCCAATATGCCGAGAAGATTTATCTACTGGAGTACACCGATAGTTTAAAAGGCGATTCCACTACGCAGGAAAAAGTTATGGCAAACGACAAAGTGACCGTTATTACTATGGCAAGTGTCAAAGAAATCGTCGGAGACAAATTTGTAACAGGCCTGAAATACGAAGATGGAAACACAAATGAAACCAAAGAGTTAACGGTTCAGGGAGTTTTTGTCGAGGTCGGGGCAGTCCCAAATACTGATTTTGTGAAAGGATTAGTTGATATGAATAAGTTTGGTGAGATTGTTGTTGACCATCGAACTCAGCGTTCCTCTTTGGAAGGAATTTGGGCTGCTGGTGATGCATCTGATGTGCTAGTAAAGCAAAATAATGTTTCGGCAGGAGATGCCGTTAAGGCAGTACTAAGCATTGATACATATCTTCATGGAAGATGGACGACGACACCACTACCAGCGGACCCACAATACGAGTGGTAAAAGTTAAACCAAGGAGCGAACATTGGAAACTCTTTGGCGCGCTACTTTTTGCAATATCTACCGGCCTCATACTATATATTTCGCGCGATTCCTCTGTAGCAAATAACCTAAAAGATACTGCGTCTAATGTATTCGGAGTTAGCGAAAGCGAGCTAGTCGAGGTTATAGATCTAAGAAAGGCGGGTTCTCTTGAGGAAGGTATGCCAGAGGGAGAAGAGGAGATGCAGACTATTGTGGTTACCGGAGAAGATGAAACTGTAGAATTTTCTTCTGGGAGAGAAGCTGGCCTTTATAATCTTCAGATTGTGAGTGTAATCTTCGATGTCGATGGATCAGATTTAGGTGAGGAACGTGTGATAATTAAAAATATCGGAAACTCTGTTGTCCAAATGGGCGGTGGTTCGATCCAGTATCTTGCGATTGGAGATGAATTCGCCCAAATTAGAAAAAAGAATTTCGAAGCAGACAGCTCTGTCGGCCCCGCCCTCGTCTTTGTAGTCGGTATGAATTGCCACGCAGACTCAAAGTGCCGAGATGTGAATATTTCCTGGAGTGAGGCCTTGGGAAATACAGGAGGAACAGTATTTGTAATTGCTAATCAAGAAAAGATTACTGGGTCGGATGATCTCGATATCGTTGCGAGGTATGATTATGTAGCCGAGTAGTTATGGTCGCAGTTTTGGATAACATAAGAAGTCTATATAATGTCGGGTCTATATTTCGCACATCGGATGCTGTTGGGATCGAGAAACTTTATCTTTGCGGAATAACTCCGTCTCCTCTCGACAAACTTGGCAGGGTGCGCCCTGGTTTTCTAAAGGTCGATCTTGGGGCCCATGAAAATGTTAAGTGGGAGAAGCGTACTTCTACATGGAGAACGATAGATAAGTTGAAATCGGAAGGCTATAAAATTTATGCTATAGAGCAGAGCGAAAAGTCTGTTCCTTACAACAGAGTCAGGGTCGATAAAAAAACGGCCCTCATTGTGGGTCACGAGGTTAGGGGTTTGTCAGATGCAGTTATGAACCGCGCCGATAAAATTTTGGAAATTCCGATGTCTGGGGTAAAAGAATCGCTGAATGTTTCTGTCGCTTTCGGGATAGTGGTGTATTCACTACGTTATAATAAGTAATATGTTTAGAGGTTTTGAGATATGGATATTAATCATTCCGGTAGTAATAGTGGCGACTGCGGCTTATTTCTATAGTTATGCCCTTCGCGATGTCGGTTTGGGAAAAATTGCTATAGGCGATTACGAATTTGATGTCGATATTGCTGATACCATTGTGACAAGACAGCAAGGATTGTCTGGCAGGCATGAGCTTGGGGACAAAGAGGGGATGCTGTTTATCTTTGAAAGAGCAGCTCTGCGTCGCTTCTGGATGAAAGATATGCTTATCCCAATAGATATAATCTGGATTAATGACGGTGAAGTAGTCGGCTTCGAAGAAAATGTAGAACCAGAGCCTGGAGTGCCTCTTCAGGGCCTTGTTATTTATAAGTCGCCGATCCCAGTGAGTCTTGTCTTAGAGGTCGAAGCGGGGACTGTAAACAGAACTGGGATTAAAAGTGGGGATCCAGTTTCTATTCGTCTTTAGCGGCCTTTTTCGTATAATTGAATCATGGCAAAAATTGCAATCAATGGCTTTGGACGAATCGGCCGTTTGTTTTTTAGACAAGGATTCGAGGAAAAGGACATAGAAATCGTCGCTATAAATGACTTAGGCAACTTGGATAACCTTGCGTATCTTCTTAAACATGATTCCGTATATGGTAAGTACGATAAAGAAGTCGAAGTTAATGGGGGAAAACTTGTCGTCGCCGGTAAAAAAGTCGAGGTTCTGCAGGAGAAAGATCCCGCGAAGCTCCCTTGGGAAAAACTTAAAGTTGATATAGTCGTTGAGGCCACTGGCATTTTCGACTCTTATGAAAAAGCGAGAGCGCACATAGGCGCAGGCGCTAAAAGAGTTGTAATAACTGCTCCGACTGACGACCCGGATGGTTCTGATGCCGCCACTGTTCTCGTCGGTGTTAATGATAAAAAACTTGAATCACTTGTCCTTAGCTCTAATGCGTCCTGCACAACTAACGCCGCCTCTCCCGTCATCGCTATTCTTAGCGAGAATCCCGGAATTGAGAGAGCGATACTCTCGACGATTCATGGATATACTGCCACACAGAACCTTGTGGATGGTCCGGTGCGCGGAAGCGATTTCAGAAGAGGTCGTGCCGCGGCAGAGAATATTGTTCCGTCTTCTACTGGAGCGGCCACTGCCGTATCACGTGCGATAGAGGAGTTAAAAGGAAAGTTCGATGGAATTTCGTTTCGAGTTCCGGTTGTCGCCGGCTCAATCGCGGATATTACCTTCGTCTCGAAGAGAAAGACCTCCGTTGAAGAAATAAACGATGTTTTAAGAAAGGCTGCAAAAAGTTCTCGGTGGGAGGGTATATTTACTGTCACAGAAGAGCCGTTGGTTTCGAGTGATATAATCGGTGAGCCGTACGGGGCGATAGCCGACCTTACATTTACTAGAGTCGTTGACGGGAATCTGGTTAAGGTTCTGTCGTGGTATGACAACGAATTTGGTTATGTGACGACACTCGTCAAGCACGTTCTAAATATCACAACGCTGGTCTAGTGAATATATTTGGAGCTCGCCTTCTAGTCCTAGTAATTTTAGCGACTGGAGCGACGACCTTTTTCTGTCTTTACGCGGCAAGGCGTATGCATGCCGAGTTCGAGGGGCTTCTCGATGCAAAATTGCAAGCCGACTTAATTACCAACGAGGCAAATTATCTCGCCGCAGTTAGAGATACCGATGGAATTTCCATACTTTTTGTTGGAGACATAATGCTTTCAAGGGGGCCGGAGATGATTCTTAAATCGAGCGGTGATTATAAATATCCGTTTTTGAAAACGGCTGATGTTCTTCGGAGCGCAGATATAGCCTTTGGGAATCTTGAGAATCCTGTTTCTGCGAGAGGGATTAATATCGGGAGTATCTATTCATTTCGCGCGAAACCAGAAGTTGTCGAAGGCCTTGAATTCGCCGGCTTCGACGTTATGTCAATTGCAAACAACCATATATTTGATTGGGGAGCGGAAGCTATTCGTGACACTATTTCCATTCTCTTATCAGGGGGGATCAGTCCCATAGGAGCCGGTGCGTCTTACAAAGAGGCAAACGACCCCGTCATAATGAAAGTAGGAAATACCAGAATTGGACTCCTCGGGTATACAACCCTGTATCCGCAAAGCCTGGTTGCCACAGATGTCGGTGCCGGAATAAGCGACATTTCGAATGCCGAGAGCGCCGTCGCCGCTCTTAGAGACGAAGTCGATCTCGTAATCGTTTCTTTGCACTGGGGAGAAGAATATCAGACGACATCGAATGACGAGCAAAAAGAACTCGGGCGGAGACTTATCGATTCCGGTGCCAATGTTGTCGTCGGTCACCACCCCCATGTCATCCAGGAGATCGAGGAGTATAACGGCGGGCTGATTATTTATAGTTTGGGCAACTTCGTCTTCGATCAGAGCTTTTCTGATGCTACGAGAACAGGCATGGTTGCTCGTGTAACCATAAAGAACAAGAAAATTGCCGGCATCGAGAAGTTGCAGGTTTATATATCGGAAACTTTCCAGCCCGAATTCGTTAACTTATAATTAGTTGCATGATTTTGTATATCGGCGCGGATCACCGCGGGTTCGAATTAAAAGAGGCATTGAAGGGATTTTTAGAGGAAAGCGGTTACACCGTAGATGATATGGGGGCTACAGCGTATAACAAAGACGATGACTTTGTAGATTTTGCAAAATATGTTGCAGAGAAAGTTAATGCGGACACTGTAAACAGTAGAGGAATTCTAATCTGTGCCAACGGAGTTGGAATGGATATGGCTGCCAACAAGTTCCCGCAGGTTCGATCTGTTCTTGCTATGTCCCCCGACCACGCTTTGACTGCAAGAGTAGACGACGATACAAACATCCTGTCGATTGCTGCGGACTTCACCGACTTCGATACGGCAAAGAAGATTGTTAGTGTGTGGCTACAAACACCGTTTTCTGGCGAGGAGCGGTACAAAAGACGAATAGAAAAACTAAGAGACCTTGGTAATTCCGTCCATTAACTGTCCGGATTTCAAAACGGCGAAACAGCAGATAGAGGAGGCCGAAGGGTTTTCTAGTTGGATTCACATAGATGTTTCCGATGGTAAATTTACCAAGACGAGTTCGTGGAGAAGTTCAGCAGAGCTTAAAACTCTCTCGACCAAGCTCAATGTAGAAGTTCACTTGATGGTTCTTGATCCAGAAGAAGTTGCGAAGGAGTGGCTTGAGGCGGGCGCGAAGCGCTTAATAGTTCATGTTCAGGAGATGCGCGATCCGGGCGGTCTTTTGTCGCTGGCTGAGAAATATAATGCGGATGTGATGTTGAGTCTCGATCCAACGCAGTCTGTCGAAAAAGCGATTCCTTACACTAAGGACTTCAAGTCTCTACATATCTTAACTGTATTTCCCGGGCCGAGTGGTCAGAGCGGACAGCCGGGCTGGGCGGAAAAAATTAGAGCTTTGCGGGAGGTTTCACCCACTGCTACAATAGAAGTTGATGGTGAGATGAACCCCGAGAACGCCAGAATAGCCAAAGATGCTGGTGCGGATGTTCTCATCTCCGGTCATTATATTTTCTCGAGTCCTGATCCGAAGGGTGCGTATGAGAAATTAGATTCTATATAAACAAATGCCCCTAAGTGAGAAGAAAGAAAAAGAGCTGGAGATAGCAGCTAATAAAATAAGGGCAACGATTATTGAGACTCTTCTTCACGCCGAGAGCGGACACTCTGCTGGACCCCTGGGGATGGCCGATGTCTTTTCCGCTTTCTATTTTCATATTTTAAACCATGACCCGAAGAATCCTGAGTGGGAGGACCGCGACCGGTTGATATTATCGAACGGTCATATCGTTCCAGTCAGGTATGTGACGATGGCCTACGCCGGGTATTTCCCACTCAAAGAGTTAAGAACATTAAGAAAGCTTAATTCAAGACTTCAAGGACATCCTCACAGGGGTTCGTTGCCTGGCGTTGAGACAACTTCTGGTCCGCTTGGTTCGGGGCTCGCACAGGCTTGCGGTATGGCGCTCTCTGCGAAGCTGGATAACAAAAAACACAGAATATATTGTTTTATGTCTGATGGTGAGCAAGATGCCGGCAATACATGGGAGGCCGTCATGTTTGCCTCTAAATACAAATTGAGTAATCTCACGGCTCTTATAGACAGAAACAACATCCAAATAGACGGTTTTACTGAAGACATAATGCCGCTCGAATCTCTGACGGAAAAGTACGAATCGTTCGGCTGGCACGTTCTAGAAATTGACGGGCACAACTTTGAACAGATTGTAGACGCTGTTACTGAAGCGAAGGCGATCCACGAATCCCCGACCGTTATAATCGCCCATACGATTCCAGGGAAGGGAGTGAGTTTTATGGAGAATCGTTATGAGTGGCATGGGAAACCACCCAAGAAAGAAGAAGCGGAAAAAGCGCTTAAGGAATTAAGGGCGTTGGGTGAAGAAATTAAAAGCGAGCACGAGTAACTGGCAAGTTTTGTGTAGTATATGTTGAACAAAGAAGCAAAGTTGAACACAAAAGTTTTTGACACAGACGTTCTACTGGTTCCGATTAGAAATGGTTACGGTAATGGCCTCGTCGCGGCCGCCGAGAATAATAAAGACATTGTTGTGCTCTGCGCGGATTTAACGGAGTCGACTAGGTCACACCTTTTTGCAGCTAAATTTCCAGAGAGATTCTTCCAAATGGGTGTGGCGGAACAGAATTTAGCTGCCGTAGCCTCTGGCATGGGGATATCTGGCAAGATTCCTTTTATCTCTTCATACGCAGTATTTTCTCCGGGGAGAAACTGGGAGCAGATTCGAACGACAATTTCCTACAACGATTCCAACGTTAAAATAGTGGGCAGTCACGCTGGTATATCGGTAGGTCCAGATGGAGCAACGCACCAGGCGGTAGAGGACATCGCGACTATGAGAGTTATGGCGAATATGACTGTGCTTGTGCCGTGTGACGCGAATGAGGCCGAGAAGGCGACAGAAGCTGCAGCAAAAATTTGGGGGCCGGTCTACATAAGGCTTGCGCGAGAAGCAACCCCAGTCGTTACTACTAAGGAGACTCGCTTTAATCCCGGGCAGGCAGAGATATTTTGGGAATCTAGGAAACCAGAAGTCGCGATTGTTGCCTGTGGGACGCTCGTCTACAACGCGCTTGTAGCCGCGAAGGAGCTCGACAAGGAAGGCATCGGTACCATTGTGGTAAACAACCATACGATAAAACCGATGGACGAAGACACAATCTTGCGTGTTGCAAGACGCACTGGCGCGATTGTCTCGGTTGAAGAACATCAAGTTGCTGGGGGCATGGGTTCTGCAGTCGCCGAGATTCTCGCTAGAAGATCTCCGACTCCACAGGAATTCGTTGGTATGCAGGGGGTTTTCGGTGAATCTGGTGAGCCTGGCGAATTGTTAAGAAAATATGGAATGGATGTAAAAAGTATAAAGCGCGCTGTAGAGAAAGTTATGAGAAGAAAATGATTATTAAAGACGTAATATCTATCGGTTCAACCACTAGAGATGCGTTTTTCGAAGTTGATCTACCGATAACAAAATGGCCGAGCGCGCCCTTGGGCAAAGCTTTAGTGATCCCTTTTGGCGAAAAATTCGGCGTGAAGGGTGCTTACTTTACTATCGGCGGCAATGCGGCCAACGCGAGTGTTACTTTCGCTAGACAGGGATTGAGAGTCGGTCTTTTTACAAAGATTGGAAATGATGTGGCTGGGCAGGAAGTTATAAAAATTCTTAAAAGAGAAAGAGTGGACACAAGACTTGTAAGTAAATCCAAAGAACTTCCTACATCCTATTCCGTTCTTCTGTCTCAAAAAGGGGACAGAAGCATACTGACATATCACGGAGCCATCGGCGAGTTTACCTTAGAAAAAGTGAATCCAAAACTCCTGAAGAGTAAGTGGTGGTATGTATCTCTTCCGGGCGATTCCCACAAAGCGCTTAGCGGGATTCTAAAGTATGCGAAGAAACGCAAGATTAAAGTGGCGCTAAACCCAAGCTATAAACATCTTTCTGGCGATGGTAAAAGTCAGCTTTTGACGCACCTAAAAGATTTGTCCTTCCTTGTGGTTAATGAGGGGGAGGCAGCGCAAATCACGGGCATACCTTTTAGCAAAGAGAAAGAAGTTTTTCAAAAACTGGATGTTCTTGTCCCTGGCATTGTAGCGATCACATCAGGTAGGGGTGGAGTGACTGTGTCTGATGGAAAATTTTTGTACAAAGCCGGAATTTTTAAAGAAAAGCGCGTAGTTGATAGAACAGGTGCGGGGGACGCTTTCGGGTCGGGTTTTGTCGCTGGCCTCATAAGGAAAGAAGAGAAATTTAAGGGTGGCCGTCCGAAGCCGGAGAACGTTGAATACGCGATCAGACTCGCATCCGCAAATGCTACTTCAGTAGTTGAGAGGATGGGGGCGACGGAGGGGGTTCTAAGACGAAGAGATTTCGATTCCCTTCCCCGTTTCAAAAAGCTGAAGATTGAAAGAAGGGAATTCAAGCCAAAGAAGAAATGACTACCTCTAGTGATTTAGGAAGGGTACTCGGCATAGATCCCTATATTTTGGATAACTTGAATGAGAAGATATCGGAGCGCATAGGCAGAAGCGACGTGCTTCAAGACTTCATAGATAAGAATAGGTCAATGATTCAAAAAACCCTCGACGTTCTCGATCCGACACACACGCCGGCTGGGGAGGTGCGCGAAATTCTACGAAAGAAGATATTGCGGCACGAGAAACAGCTCATAGGCTTTGTCAGTAAACTTGAAGGAGACGATGAGTTTGAAAAAGTAGTTAAGTTCGCGAGCGAAGCGGCAACAGTGAAGAGCGGGCTGTTCCTAAAAAAGGAGTTCGCTGAGAAAATCTTAAAAAAGCGTCCGCCGCAAAACGTCCTGAAATATATGGGCGCTACGAGCATCGACGATTTACTAAAAGGGCAAGACGTTACGGAGGTTTTTAGTGCTCTAAGATTTCTTGAATCCGACCTGTGGATGCACGAGACTTTTGAGCAAGAATATAGCCACTTTACTGCAGATGATTTTGAGGAAAGGGAAATAGAAATAAAAGTGCTGGGCCCGGAATGGCAGGAAGTGGCGAGGAAATTTGTCGCCAAGAAACATCACAACGTCAGTCACCTTAAAGAGTTCGGCGTTATATTCCTAAATCCGATAGCGGAAAATGTGCCGGGAAAATTTTTGAGAGACACAGCGCTGTTTCTTCATTATTTCCACGAAATATCTTTCTATTCTAAGCTGTTCGCAAAGTATCTCGTAGACAAAGATAATTTTTCCGTAAAATTCAAAGCACTTCTACGCGGCGATGTCCAGGAGGCGAAAAATCTTAAAGGCACGGAGTGGCTTATAGTTCAGCAATACCTTTGGAAGAAAGACCCAAAGGATCCACGGCTTTTCGTTCCACACGTGAATCCTGAGTCTATGCATTGGGCGAGAGGTGAGCGAGACTTGACCTACTTCGGTGCGCTTGAGCCAGATATAGATTTGGAGGGGTGGCATGACCTAGATTGGGTTGGTGGAATTTTTGAAGAGGAGGATGGTAGTGAAAGTTTAATTAGTTTTGATCTGGAAGACAACACAATGACGCTTGCATCTTTTATGGAAGGTGGCCGTGAGAATTTTAACTATCATCAGCGTGAGGCTATGTGGACTAAACTTTTCTCGGAGTATGTTGGTGGAGAAGATAAAATGGAAGAATTACTGATAGAAAATTTTGATAAGGGCGTAATTAATTTTGGGTAAGGATGGATTATCTAAAGGAGGCAATCTATTCTGCGGAAGATAGACAGGTCGCAATCGGGCATTTTAATATTTCCGAGCTTGCGGCGCTCCGAGCAATAACTCGCGCTGCAACAGAGCTACGAGTTCCTGTAATAATAGGAACATCCGAGGGTGAGGCCGAGTTTATAGGAATGAAGCAAGCTGCGGCGCTTATTCTAAGTCTACGCGAAGAATCCAGGTATCCGATATTTCTGAACGCCGATCATATGCGAGAGCTCGATAAAGTAAAAGAAGCCGTGGAGGCTGGGTACGACTCGGTTATCTTTGACGGAGCCAATTTACCCTTCGAAGATAATATCAAAAAGACCAAAGAGGCAGTGGAACTCGCAAAATCAATAACACCGACAGTGCTCATAGAAGGCGAGGTAGGGTACATCGGGACTTCCTCAAAGTTGCTGGATGAAGTTCCAGAAGGAGCAGCTGTAAGCGAAGAAGATATGACAACTCCAGAGGAGGCCGAGCGTTTTGTAAAAGAGACTGGTGTGGATTTATTGGCACCTGCGGTTGGCGAAATCCACGGTATGGTGAGATCAGGCAAAAACCCTAACTTGGACATTGAGCGAATAAAGAAGATTAGAAAAGCCGCCGGTGTGCCATTGGTTCTTCACGGCGGTTCCGGAACAACCGATGAAGATTTTGTGAAGGCAATAAAAGCAGGGATTTCAGTAATTCACATCAATACCGAAATTCGAGTTGCGTGGCGTAGGGGACTCGAAGGGATGCTAAAAGAAGATGCAGAAGAAATCGCTCCTTATAGGCTACTCTCCGATCCAGGAGGGAAGTTTACTGACCCAGAAGAAGAAGTATACAAAGTCGTTTTGAAACGATTGAGATTGTTCAACCGTTTAACTTAAGTAGAGGTTAGAAAAACCAACGACATAAGCTAGCGAGTGTCTTGCTCTAGACTTTTCTGCCTTCTATAGTATAAAGTGGTATACCATGGCTGAGCTTGCCGCACAAAAAAGAGAAATATTCGGAAGAAGGACTAAACAACTTCGCAGAGAGGGGCTTCTTCCCGCAGAGCTTTACGGTCGCGGTATTGAGAATGTTCACCTATCCATTCCCGCTGACGCTTTTTCCAGTGTCTATAAAGAAGCCGGAGAACACACCATAGTCAATATTGTTTTAGATAAAGGTGGCTCCAGGCCAGTGCTTATACATGATGTCAGGAGAGATTCTTTAACTAGCACAATTCTAGCAGTAGATTTCTACCAAGTGCGGATGGATGAGAAGGTTACTACACACGTCCCAATCGATTTTACTGGAGAGTCTCCGGCGGTTCGCGATAATAACGGAATCCTGGTTAAGGTTATGGACGAGCTCGAAGTCGAAGCGTTGCCTGGAGACATTCCGTCGAGTATCGTCGTCGACCTTTCGGCGCTCGTGGAGCTTAACCAAAGCATATATGTAAAAGATATAGCGATTAGCAGTTCATTTGTAATCAACGCCGATCCCGAGTCTGTTATAGCAAGTGTTTCTGAACAACGCGAGGAAGAAGTAGAGCTGGTTAAAGAACTCACGCCAGAAGATGTGGTTGTAGAAGGCGAAGAAAAGCGTGCCCAAGTAGAGGGGGAGTCACAAGAGAAGCCTGGTGATGAACAAGGCAAAGAGGCAAAGACCTAAAGTCCTAATCGATATAAAGCCCACCGCTAGGACGGACGTTTTTGCGTATCGAGGCGCGCGGGTAAATTTAGATAAATCTCCATACAGACGGATACCTAAATGGGTCTTTGAGACCGGCATCGCTGTTGTTGTAATCTCTTTTATATTTCTTAGCGGATCTGTTCTAGCCCCAGGGAGGGGAGACACTTTTGCGCAGACTGACGATAGGGAAAGGGCAGAGCTTGAAGCTGAGCTCGAGGAGCTTGAGGAACAAATTGGGGAATATGAAACAACTATCGCGAACTATCGTAAGCAAGGTTCGAGCCTGCAAGGCGAAATAAATGCTCTTCAGGCGAAGATTGATAAAATCGCTTTGCAGATTAGGGCTATCAACTTGTCGCTTACTCAACTTACGGGCGAGATAACGAAGACATCGAGTAGAATCTCGGATGTGGAAGGAGAGATAAACATTAGCAGAGAAGCCCTGGGGGCACTTCTTAGAAAAACTTATGTCGAAGATAGGCGTGGGCTAATCGAGGTCTTACTTGAAAACCCCTCACTGTCTGACTTTTTTGGCAGCGTTAATGATCTTCTTGCTGTTCAAGATAGTTTGCGTGTTTCGGTCGAAGCCTTAGCGCAACTTCGAGACGAGCTTATTAATCAAAAAGAACTTCTGGCTATGGAGCGCGCAGACGTGGAAGCACTGAAGGTTTTTCAAGAGAAGCAGCGTGTCGGAGTGCAAGGCGCAAGGTCCGAGAAAGACACCCTGCTTGCCGTAACAAAGGGCAAGGAGTCCGAGTATCAAAAACTACTTATCGAAACGCAAAAAAGTGCGGCTGAAATAAGAAGCAGAATCTTCGAGCTTATCGGTGGTGGTCAAATGAGTTTTTCCGAGGCATACGAGTTTGCAAAGTTTGCGGAGCGTGCAACTGGGGTAAGAGCAGCTCTCATTCTTGCGGTTCTCGACAGAGAGTCCGCGCTGGGGAGTAACGTCGGAAAGTGTGAGTATGACGTTAATCCCTACTACCCAGATAGAGCAAGCAATAAAACCACGATGCATCCGACAAGGGATATTCCGCTGTTTTTGGAGATTACGGATGAGCTTGGTTTTGATCCAGACACAACTCTAGTGTCGTGCCCAATCCCTTCTGACGGGGCATACGGCGGCGCCATGGGGCCTGCTCAGTTTATTCCATCTACGTGGGTTCTTTATGCTGACGCAGTTTCACAAATCACAGGCAGTAATCCTGCATCCCCGTGGAGAAATTCAGACGCGTTTGTTGCGACTGGGCTTCTTCTCAAAGACAATGGTGCGGCCTCAAACGAGCTTCTTGCTGCTGCGAGATATTACTGCGGTTGGAATGTAAGGTATGTTTGTACGAACGTTTATGGCAGGAACGTTGTTGATACCGCCGCGAGATTTCAGCAGGACATCAACATCCTCAACTCGTAAGGGCTCGCTCGCATTTATTCTCCGGAACCAGAATATTTTGCCTCCAGCGGGCAAAATTTCTTCCCGCTCGGCATTCTCATAATCCCAAGCGAGAATGCCTGCGCGATGTTCCGGGAGAACAAAAGCTCACTCGCTTCGGTCACAAATGTAAGTGACTATTCTTCGTCTTTCTCTTCTGCCTTTCTGCAAGCGCCAACGATTTTATCTAAATCGCCCCGCCCACTTTCAGTGGGCGAGCCTCGCCCAGGAATTATTCCTGGGCGGCGTCCTTTTCTTGTTTTTGAAATGCTCTAACTATCTTGTCTAAATCTCCATCAAGGACGTGCTCGATGTTCGAAAATTTCTTCCCGATTCTGTGGTCCGTTATTCTATCCTGCGGGAAATTATAAGTCCTAATCTTTTCAGATCTATCGGCTGTGCCGATCTGCTCCTTCCTTAGTGATCCCATCACCATTTGCTGTCTCTCGATCTGTGCCTCGAATAGTTTTGAGCGGAGAACTTCCATCGCCTGTTCTCTGTTTTCTAATTGTGTCCTTGAGGCTTGTGAGGAGACGACTATGCCCGTAGGTTTGTGCGTAATTCTCACAGCCGTTTCAACTTTGTTTACGTTCTGCCCACCGGGCCCTGAGGATCTAAAGAAAGAAATGTCGATGTCGCCCGGGTTTACGTTTACCTCTCTTGCTTCAACAACAGGCATCACTGCAACGGAGGCCGTTGATGTGTGAATTCTCCCAGCTTTTTCTGTGGCTGGAATGCGCTGAACACGGTGGACACCAGACTCCTGTCTTAGATTCTCAAGTGCGCCTTCGCCGCTAGCTCTTGCTATAAATGTTTTGAAACCGTGGAGCGTTGTTTTGTTTGTATCGAGCACGGTAAATTTCCAACCGTTCTTCTCGGCGTATCTTTGATACATTCTTGCGAGGTCGCCAGCGAATATCGCCGCTTCATCACCTCCCGTGCCTGCTCGTATTTCCAAGATGACCCTGCTCATTTTTATTTGAGGAGATTCGTGTCCCATAGAACCGAGGTCAGTTAAAGCCCTCCGTGGTCTATAGAATATTCTTCCTTATTTTTTCTTTCCCGCCGTTGATTTTGACGGCGTCTTTTTTGTAGCTAATGGTTTGCTCTTAGCAGATTTAATTGAGGACGCTTTTACATCTTTTGCTACTGGAGTCTTTTTGGCTTTCGCCGCAGTCTTTTTTGTCTCCGCAGTCCTCTGGCGCGCCTGGAATTTTTCAACACGCCCAGCTGTGTCAACAAGTTTTTCCTTGCCGGTGTAGAATGGGTGGCATTCGCTACAAATCTCAACTGTCATTTTCTCCCTCGTTGCGCCGAATATATGCTTTGCACCACAGGAGCAAGTAACAACTGCCTTTGGGAAATATTGTGGATGTATGTCAGTTTTCATAACTTAGCCATTATTGTTTATTAGCCACCCTGCGTCAACCCCACGCCAATCTTATTGACAATGGCTGTCAGTAGGGCATATTTGTAGGCGAGAAGCGGACCGTCACCACACTATTGACTTTTCTGTCAATGTGTGTTAGATATATAGCGTTGCGCGAATAGCGCGCTCGAACGCACCTTTTACATTCTATATTAGCAGGACCTAACAAATGCGTTGGGTATGAATGAATATCATCTCGTATCGTATGGTACGCATTCGTACCCAACGCAAAAGAAATGTTGGACTAGCCGCCTTTGTGCGGAGAAAGGGGAGGCGCAGGGATGCGTACCTTCCTCAACGCCGCCCGCAAGGCGGCAAAAGACGAGACCGGAGCGGTGAACTGGTTCGCCGTCCTGGCGATTCTGGTCGTTGCTCTCCTGGTGGTCCTAGTACTCGGTCAGCTCGGGTACATCGGTCCCGAGCGTTCGGCGACAGTGGAGATCCCGGAAGGTGCCATCACGGTGAACGTGGAGGTGCCGACGCCCGAGGGGCCCGAGGTTCTCTGTGATCTCAATGGTCTGTGCAGACAGGTCGGCGAGAACACGGAGGACATCGAGGAGCTCATGGCGCCCTGCGATCCGCTCTTTGCGGACTTCGAGGGCGAGCTGTGGCTTCTTGCCGTCGACGAGGATGGCAACGAGGTTCGGATTCCCGTGAGTCGTGAGGAGTGCGAAGGGCACCTGGTCGGCGATGACCCGGTGACGACCACTTCTTCGACTACGACGACGACCCACGCGCCGCCGTCGC
>MHIV01000026.1:0-848 GCA_001817685.1 Candidatus Colwellbacteria bacterium RIFCSPHIGHO2_02_FULL_45_17 | reverse complement strand
CGACGACGACCACGAGTACGACGCAGCCGGCGGCGAACTTGAAGCCGATCGCCGATGCTCGCGGCGGAGGAACGTTCTTCGTCCCGGACAACGGAGACCCCGTTCAGGTAACACTGAACGGATCCCACTCCGATGACCTGGATGGCGACGTTGTTGCCTACGACTGGACCCTGTCCAGCGGAAGCGGCAGCGGAGCGGTTCCGTCCGATGTGTCCAATCCGACGGTCACCTTGGCTCAGGGGCAGTACACGTACTGCCTCGCGGTCAGGGATGACGATGGCGCATGGAGCACCAACGAATCCTGCGTCACCGTCACGATCGGAGCTCAGGGCGGCGGCGGACAACCGTAGCTCTGAGGAGTAGGTCCTGCAACGAACCGAGGAACCGAGCGTGACGCACACTTACGTGTGCGCGCGCTCGGGACCTACTCATAGCCCTTTATCCCGAAATAGAGGTCTGCGAGTAGGCCGTTGACAAAGGTCTATAAAAGTTGTATAATATAAATATATGATTAACATCATGAAAAACATAAATAAAAACATAGTTCCTGCCACTTTGGCAGTTTTAGTCGTTTTAAGCGCTTTTGCTCCGGGATTTATCTCGGTTGCAGGCGCTGCAACGTTTAACGCCGGGTCGCAACCATACGGCACACTTAGAGCGCATAACCTGACCGACAACGGTTCTTGTAGCACGTGCTGGCAAGACAATGAAGTTGGTGCAGACGTAGGCGACACTGTTACGTTTCAAGTGTTTATAAACAACACTTCAGATGAAACGGCTGATGACGTGCATGTTCGCCTTACTACAAATATCCTTTCTGATGGTAGAACGGCTGAAGTAACTGCTAG
>MHIV01000025.1:5123-6560 GCA_001817685.1 Candidatus Colwellbacteria bacterium RIFCSPHIGHO2_02_FULL_45_17 | reverse complement strand
TGCTGGGTGCTCCGTTACTAGAAATTTGTAGAAATCCTCGCCGAATTCGCTCTCGATACGTTTAGCTATCTCGAAACAATCCGCGATCCTTTCCTCGGCGCTCAACACAATTATTATTTTGTTTTTTGGGTAACCGATATTCCCTAGAGACATAAAAGTATCACGCATCACTTCATAGGATTCAGTTGCCATAGGTATAACAATTAAGTGATATGTTTCCTCCCAGGGCTTGTTTAGTCCTTTGACCTTCTCTAGCCAATCAACTTCTAAATTAGCGCGAGTCTTTCTAAATGCGTATCGCAGATGTAATGAGAGAAAGACGGTTTTGAAAAACCAATAGGTGTCGAAAACGATTATGAAAATCGCCGCCCAAACCGGCGCAAATTTTGATGCCACAACCATTCCGATAAGCGTTGTCCACGTAAGGACCGCCGGAACCGCATCCAGCAATCTATTAGATCCAGAATCCTGCATACTCTGACACCATTAGAATATACCAATGCGATGTGTATGAAAACTTTCGTATATTGTATGCTTTGGCTAGAAAGAGATGGTTGAGATTAATTTATTCTTTGTTCTTGCGGTTTTTGTTGCTGGCATTTTGACGTTCCTTGCTCCCTGTACGTTTCCTCTTGTCCCCGCTTTATTAGGATTTATAAGCGGCGTTTCGACGGGTGATACTGAAGGCACTAATGCGGATGTCAGAAAACGCCTCGTCACGAACACTTTGTACTACGTGCTAGGATTCAGTGTTGTTTTTATAGTTTTCGGCGTTCTCGCAGGTCTTGCGGGCACTCTCTTAGCGCCGCTTCAAGTTTGGCTTGCTAGAATTGGCGGAGTTATCGTAATTATCTTTGGACTTTATTTACTCGGGATATTTAAGCTCAACTTTTTCTCTCCTAGCGTGTCGGCTAAATTGAACGCGAAGATCAAAAAGCGTGGACCCTTAGCATCATTCGCATTCGGCGCGGCTTTTGGCGCGGGATGGAGCCCATGCGTAGGGCCGATTCTTGGAACGGTTTTGCTTTTGACCTCTTCCGAGGGCTCAGTCGCGACAGGCGCTCTCTTGCTTACGGTTTTCTCCGTGGGGCTTGGCACGCCGTTTATCCTTACCGCACTTTTTCTTGGACAAGCCAGCCGCGCGTTTGAGAAAATTGGAAGACATCTAGGGCGGCTAAACAAAGCTGCTGGAGTTCTAATAATTGTACTTGGGCTTCTGCTCATAACCAACAACTTGGATCTTTTAATCCAGTGGGGTTTCCGTGCGCTCCAATTTTTGAATTACGAAGGGCGTATCTTGAATTACCTTTAATGCTGGGGTAAATTGACCCAAGCGGGATTGCACGCAATGTCTTAACGTAGATGGCTTGCCCCGCGTAGCTTTAGCGAAGGAGGGCCCTATCGTCTAGTGGTTAGGACATCAGGTTTTCATCCTGG
>MHIV01000025.1:0-5088 GCA_001817685.1 Candidatus Colwellbacteria bacterium RIFCSPHIGHO2_02_FULL_45_17 | reverse complement strand
GACATTAGAAACCGTGGGTTTCTAAAGTAAGGGGGTCGGGGCAAAAATTGTGTTTATGTGAGATTCCCCGCGGGGTCACAGTTGGATAGCATTTAGAGGAATGGCGAGCAAGACTAAGAAAAACCACAAATACATACAGCCAGTGCTTTGGAGGAAGCTCCTATTTGTTTGGACGGCTTTGTCGTTTGTCGCGGTAATAGCTGATTTTCTCAATGTCGGCGTAATTGAGTCAAGTCTTACATCCATTCTCATCATCTATGTAGCGGTTCTCTCTGCGTACAGCTCGGAGAAGGAATTTAGAAGGTGGCACGATTATCACGAAGGTCGCCACCCCGGTGAACTCTATGTAATTTTCTGGACATTACTTCTCTTCGGGATTTTGATTGCAGATTCATTTTTAGGCAGGGGGTACAAGATGCCGGATTCGGTTGTGTCGACCTACATAGTCACCCTAGGTATTTTGGCCCTTACAAAAACATCTAAGGCACTCAAGCGAGAGAAATGAGGATTCTCGCCGTAGAGATCCGCCTTTGGCGAGATACAAATTTATGAGGATCTTGGCAATCGAAACTTCCTGCGACGAGACTGCTGCCGCTCTTGTCGAGGCAAGTGACGGACTAAAAAATCCAAAATTTAGAGTTCTGAAGAACATTGTTTCATCTCAAATTGAAACGCATAGGCCTTACGGCGGTGTCGTGCCACTTCTCGCAAAACGCGAGCACATTAGGAACTTGCCAATCGTGCTCAAGCAAGTTCAAGGCAAAAGTAAAAATGAAAAAGTAAAAATTGACGATGTCGACATCGTCGCGGTTACTGTCGGACCGGGACTTGAGCCAGCGCTTCTTGTCGGGATTGAATTTGCTAAACATCTGGCGAAGAAACTTAAAAAGAAACTTGTCGGAGCAAACCACCTAGAGGGGCACCTATACAGTTTCTTGCTCACGCAAGAAAGTAAAAAGGAAAAAGGAGAAAGGAGAAAGTTAGAATTTCCGGCGATTGGTTTGATAGTGAGCGGGGGGCACACCATTTTGCTCCTTATGAATAAACTGGAATCATGGAAAAAAATAGGCGAGACGCGCGATGATGCTGTAGGCGAAGCGTTTGATAAGGTTGCGCGGATGCTCGGGCTTCCATATCCCGGCGGGCCGGAAATTGAAAGATTAGCGAAGACCGGTAACCCACATGCGATTGAATTTCCGCGCCCTATGATTCATCACAAAAATTTTGACTTTAGTTTTGCGGGGCTGAAGACGGCAGTTTATTACGAGACGCGAAACAAGAAATTCACGCGAAAGCAAAAAGCAGACTTGGCCGCATCGTTTCAAGAAGCCGCCGTTGATGTTTTAGCTAGAAAGACAATGCGCGCCGTTGAGGCATTCGGAGCAAAGTCAGTAATTTTAGCTGGCGGCGTGGCCGCTAATAAAGCACTGAGAACTAGAATCGGTAAGGAATGTAAAAAACTTGGGAAAAGTTTCTTTGTGTCTGATTTTAAATACTCTGGAGACAACGCCTCGATGATTGCCGCGGCGACCTATATAAACCTCCTTAAGAAGAAGGCTTATCATGTGAAAATGCAGGCAAACTTAAATCTGTAAGCGCGCATTTGGGCGTTTTCAATCCTTGTATATATAATTAAGCAATGGGATCCGAAATGAATTCGCGGTTCGATTTTAAGACTCTCGAACCGAAAATTTACGAAAAGTGGGAGAAATCCGGCTTTTTTAATCCTGACAACCTAGTTAAGAAAGGGATTATAAAAAAAGACGCTAAACCTTTTTCAATCATGCTACCGCCCCCAAATGTGACTGGAATTCTCCATATGGGAAGCGCTCTTATGTTGGTAATCGAGGATATCATGATTCGCTTCCAAAGAATGCGCGGCCGAAAAACGCTTTGGCTCCCAGGAACAGACCATGCTGCGATTGCGACAGAGGCAAAGGTGGCAAAACATTTATGGGACAAGGAACATAAATCAAAACATGATTTAGACCGTGAGTCATTCCTAAAACGTATTGATCAATTCGTAGAAGAGAACAGAAACACTATGCTAGTTCAAATGCGTGCAATTGGAGCGTCGCTTGACTGGTCACGGCTTGCATTCACGCTCGATGAGGCACGCAATCTTGCGGTACGCACTGCGTTTAAAAGAATGTACGATGACGGTTTAATTTACAGGGGCACCCGTGTCGTAAACTGGGATCCGCGCGGACATACAACAGTTTCAGATGACGAAGTAGAACACGAGGAACGTGAAGCAATTCTCTATACATTCCGCTACAGTAAAGATTTCCCTATTTCTATCGCCACAACTCGGCCAGAAACAAAATTAGGAGATACCGCTGTCGCCGTACATCCGGACGATACACGATACAAGAAATATGTCGGGAGAACCTACGAGATTAGTTTTGCGGGCGAACCGTTAACGATCAAGGTTGTTTCCGACCGGAAAATTGACCCTAAATTTGGAACTGGCGCTTTGGGTGTTACACCTGCGCACAGTATGATTGACGCAGAAATCGCAGAAAAAAATAACATCCCAATCAAGCAGGTTATAGATGAGCAGGCTCGTATGTTAGTCGGAGGAGATGGGATTAAGGGCGAAAAAGTCGCCGTTGCGCGCGAGGCGGTTTTGGGATGGATAAGAAAAGATAATTTACTGGAAAAGGAAGAAAAAATTTCACAGAACATTTCTGTTTCACAGCGAACAGGCGCGGTTATAGAACCATTACCAAAACTTCAATGGTTCATTGATGTAAACAAAAATTTCAATGTTGAGCATTCGACGCTAAAAGGTATCCGTGCAAACCAAAAAACTACTCTCAAAAAAATTATGCAGACAGCGGTTAGGAGTAAAGATATCGAAATTCTCCCACACCGTTTCAATAAGATTTACTTTCACTGGATTGATAATCTCCGAGATTGGTGTATCTCCAGACAGCTCTGGTATGGTCATCAAATCCCAGTTTGGTACCGCGGTGATGATGTATATTGCGGCGTTACACCGCCGAAGGGACCGGGGTGGAAACAAGACCCTGATGTACTCGATACTTGGTTCTCCGCAGCCTTATGGACATTCTCTACGCTTGGGTGGCCCAAAAAGACCAAAGACCTGGAGACGTTCCACCCAACGGATGTACTAGAAACGGGCTACGATATTATATTCTTCTGGGTCGCCCGAATGATTTTAATGAGCGGCTACTTACTGGGGGAGGTTCCGTTCCGTACCGTATATCTTCATGGCATTGTACGTGACGAGCAAAGAAGAAAAATAAGCAAGTCGTTAGGTAATAATATAGACCCGCTCGATATGATTGAGCTCTATGGTACTGACGCAGTGCGAATGTCCCTTATCGCAGGCACGATGCCTGGAGGTGATAGTAAAATTTCTGAAGATAAAATCCGGGGTTATCGTAATTTCACCACCAAAATTTGGAATGCGTCGCGTTTCGTTCTTATGAACTACGACGAAGAATTGAAAGCGAAGCCTTCGTATACCAAGTCCGACAAGGCGCATCTCGCACAATTAGAGAGACTGAAAAAGAAAATTACTGCCGATTTGGAAGACTTTAAGTTTCATCAAGCTGGAGAGACACTTTATCACTATTTCTGGCATACGTTTGCTGACAAAATTATTGAAGACTCGAAGAAACGTCTTTATGGAGACAATCCGGCTGAGAAACGAGCCGCACAGGAGACTCTGATGACAATTCTTAAAGAATGTCTAAAAATGCTTCACCCATTTACGCCGTTTGTAACTGAGGAAGTGTGGCAGATGGTACCGAAATCCAAAAGCGAACAGAGAATGATCATGGTTGAAAAATGGTAATTAACCCACTCTTATTCGGGATTATCCCATCTCTCGTCTGGTTAGTGTTTTTCATGTCAGAAGATCAACGGAAGCCGGAGCCGACACGTATGATTTTGTATGTGTTCCTCGCCGGTGGTCTCTCTACCGCTCTCGCAGCTTTCCCGGAGCTCCAAATACAAAACTGGTTTGCCGAGAGAGGAATTCTCACATCGTCGGCTGTTTTTCTTTTCTCCTTCGCGATGATAGAGGAGCTAGTGAAATTTATTGCGGTTTATTTACTTGTTAGGAGAAGCAAGTTTTTTGACGAGTGGACGGACGGAATGGTTTACATGATTACAGCGGCCCTAGGATTTGCTGCTGTGGAAAATGCCTTAAATCTAATAGGCGCTGATTTTATCGTTCAGGTTACGCTTATACGCGGAGTTGGAGCAACACTTCTTCATGCCCTTGCTTCCGCGCTTGTTGGATTTTACTGGATGAGAAAGCGTGTTATAGAGGGGTTATTTTGGGCTACTGTTCTACACGGGATTTTCAACCTCCTAATATTAAAACTGGCAGGGATAGAGGTATACGCGTCACTTTTCCTGCTTTTTGCAGCGATTATAGTTTTTCACGATTTTGAAACTCTAAAAAAGAGGGACGAACTTAGATCCGTTAGTTTGCGTAGGAAGCCTAGATAGAGCGAGCGGTCTTCTAAACGACAGAAGACCGCTCATGGATGGGTATCCACCATTTCTATCTCTCCACTCCCCCTCATCGACGTCGGCCTAGGGCTTTCGTGATTTTGTCTTCAACCGTGAGAATGTCCTCCATCGGGATCCCGGCTATGCAGAGCTCCTCCTTGAGTTCCCATTGTCTCGCCGGAGAACCCCCCGATAAGCCGACGACTCTGCCCTTGCAGAGAATCGTCTCTACGGCAAAGGTGATCCGCATTGCGTGCGGCGCGCTCTTCAGTAAGCCGTCGAAGGCGGTATTCGCGATCGATATCGCAGTTTCCACTTGCCGCTTCGCAAGAACCACCTCGCTTACTCCGGCATTCCGAAGCGCTCCCTCGAGAGACCTCGCCTTGACCATGGGCTCCTCTTCGACACTCATGGTCTTCATTTCACTCACCTCCCTCCTTATGGACCCGTGTAAAGGTCCGAGTTCCCGAACCAGCTTGGTCCGATATTCCTACAACCATATTGTGAGAGTAAAATATAATAATCAATAGGGTTTTTATATGCGTGTGGTTTGATATAATTAAAACGTGTTCAGAAAGAAAAGTGTAAAACTCGAAG
>MHIV01000024.1:5226-5395 GCA_001817685.1 Candidatus Colwellbacteria bacterium RIFCSPHIGHO2_02_FULL_45_17 | reverse complement strand
CATCTCGTGGTTGGCCTACTTCGGCGGCTCTGTGAGCTCCGCTCACTACTTCGCCGAGTGGGGTTGGATCTACCACGCAGGTGACCACGGAACGTGGTTGAACCAGGACGACGTCGCAGCGGCAGACAGCGGCAACATCACCGGCTAACGCCAGCGACAACAGGCTTGA
>MHIV01000024.1:0-5188 GCA_001817685.1 Candidatus Colwellbacteria bacterium RIFCSPHIGHO2_02_FULL_45_17 | reverse complement strand
TTTCAAAACGCCTTAGGGCGATTTTTTATTTCCTGCATTTCAAAACAAAAGAAAACCCCCTAAGCAATGTCGAAGGGGGTTTTTCTTTAGATAAGAGCGACTACGAATTAATCGTTGTCGTTATTTGTGATTGTGCAGGTCTTATCATCCCCTGCCGCAAGCGTAACGTCTCCGTCAGAATCACATGCACCACTAAATGTTGCTGTGTAGCCGTCGGGGCCGTCTTCGCTAACCGTGTATGTACCTGGGTCAAAGTCTTCCTCTTCTCCGCTGTCAACTTCTTTTGTGCCAACGGAAAGTTCAAAGTCTTCAACTCCTGAAGTACCAGCGTCGTCGTTTACGACAACTTTAATGATGGTGAGTTTTGCGTCTTCATCTTCATCCTCATCCTCATCTTCGTCCTCGTCCTCGTCTTCATCCTCGTCTTCGTCTTCTAACTCAATCTCAAGAGCAATAAAATCGTCTCCATCAACTTCGTATTTAACTTCGACTTCGGATCCGACCTCAACGCCGTCTTCAACCTCGGTGTCGTCGTTAATGACAAACTCGCTGTCGTCCTCAAGTGTGAGAAGATCATCTGTTATGGTCTCGACCACACCTTCGAACTCAAGCTCGTCATCATCATCGTCGTCATCCCAGCCAACACAAGATTCGAGCTTCTTCGCTATACCCGGGACCGCGCAAACGCCGCCGTGTTTCTTAAGAATTCCGGGAGCGTGAGTTAGTCCTGGAGGAATGCTTCCGTCAGGAAGAAATCCTTCACCGAAGAGCTGATGCAATTTGGCCGTTGTTAACGGGCCGACAACACCAACCTGGTCAATACCATGAGTACTCTGGAACCTTCTTACAGCAGCTGCTGTTAGAGGCCCATAGTAGCCGGTTATAAGACCCTCTGGGTAGATGTCTTCGTCGAGCGCAAGATACCCCTGCAAAGTTTCAACGTCGTCTCCACTAGCTCCTTGCTGTAAGAATCTAACAAGATTTAAGCGAAGCTCCTGCCTTGTCTCCTGAACTGCGTTTCTCGCGTTCTGGAGTGTCTCAATCTGCGCCTTCAGCTGCTCGATTAAAGCCTGGAGGCTCTCGATCGTGACGGTCTCTGCTTTCGCCGGAGCCACCGGGAACGCCAAAAGCCCGACAAGTGCCAACGACAAAACTAGACCCGTAGAAATTTTCTTCATTCTATTATTTGTCTTCTATTTTCCCGACCTTTGTGTTTTATGTTCTCTATTATAAACATACCATCAAATATGCAAAAGGTTACAAATCCCCTTCGACTCGCTACACTCGCTCAGGGCAAGCACACTTCGACAAGCTTAGCGTAAACACAAAAACCCTGCCTGCCGCCGGCAGGCAGGCGCCCTTTCGAACGGTTTTTGCTACAATAAAACGTGTGCAGGAAGTTAAACACAAAAACTTTCACATAATAGACGATCTAGCATCTCATGAGAAGAAAGCCTTTATCCTTGAAGAATGGAAGCCGGAACAGGATATCTATATAATCGGCGCCCAACTCGGTCTTCTGTGTTATAAAAATGACCGCAGCGAAATCTATATCGCAGTTTCCAAAAATCCTGAAATCAACAACGAGAAGTATTTCTTGAGCTTTAAGCGCGACTACCTTTTCTACGCGCAGAGAGATGTATACGCATATTCAACGGCGCCCAACGATCTCACAAGCGAGATATTCCTGCCTTCAGGCCACGGTTTCTTTATCAAAAAAGGTGAACCGATATACATAAAAGCCGGGGCATTAAACTCTACGGACAAAGACATCAAATACGACGTCTTCTGCAACCTCTACTACACAGAGGCATAGAGCCGCGCACCAAAAACCGCCCTGCCTGCCCTGAGTGAAATCGAAGGGAGCAATGTCAAAGGGCGGTTTTCGCGTTGTTTCGGATTACTTCTTTATTTTCTGCCAGAGATAGACGACGAGGAGTACTCCCACGGCGAGATAAACAAGCCATGTGAAAACACAGAGGAATCCGCCGAACCCTCCTCCCCACCCCATCATGTTGCCGTATCCATTATAATTCCACATATCTCCATTATATCATTAACGTCACAACAAAAACCCTGCCCCGCCTGCTAGCAAAGGAAGGGCAAGCAGGCGCCCCAATGGGCTGTTTTTCTTGTCTTTCCACAGGTCATCCAGAACCACGTTGACAGACACGTTGAACGGAGTAAGATTCCTGATACGAGAAGCGAACCAAAGGTCGCTTAGAAATAAACTTAATGAAAAAATGGTTAGAAAAAATGTTCTAACAGCAGCTGGTGTTTTGTCTCTTGCTGCTATTCTTGTTCTAGCAGTAGCCCCAGTAGCGTTTGCTGGCAAAAACGGTAACGGCAACGGTGCTCCTTCCGGCGCACAC
This sequence comes from Candidatus Colwellbacteria bacterium RIFCSPHIGHO2_02_FULL_45_17, assembly GCA_001817685.1. GTDB lineage: Bacteria > Patescibacteriota > Minisyncoccia > UBA6257 > Colwellbacteraceae > 2-02-FULL-45-11. The sequence goes on along the minus strand of MHIV01000024.1, from coordinate 2,816 downwards.
TACAATCTTAACTTGATTGGTGTACCGAAGGATAAGACTGCCGACATGACTGGTAACAACGGCCACAGAATCTTTGTCAAGTTGACCGGCGGTACCAAGATCATGCTAGCTGAAGGTGATTTTCAGGTACTCGACGCAAACGGTACTGACGGAAGCGCAGCCTTCCAGCTGCCACTTCCTGCAGAGTGCTACGCGACGGTTGACCCTGATACTGGCGATGTAGTTACGCCTGATTCTTGCACAGTACGGTACACGGTTTGGATCCGCGCGCTTGGAAAACCAGGTGGTTCCATGGACATGTACACATGTGCAGAGGATCCGGATCTTCCAGGTGGATACATTTGTAGCGATCCAGACTGGTGGGTTGATGTAACTCGCACGAACGGCCAGAGCAAATTCACCAACGTCAGTAAAGAGTTATTGTTCGTATCAACGAACGTCGACGATGACCCTGCTATCGAGCACGTTCAGATCTTCGACCCGCTCTTCGACGATTACTACTGGCAGGTGGACAACCAAGGCTTGAGGCTCGCACAGATGAGATTCTACATGGGCGATTACACAATCAACTGGTAGGATCACCGAAATTCAAGTCAACAAAAACCGCCCTTTCGGGCGGTTTTTGTTTGGTAGACAACTTTCCATAATCACGACGACTGTCCCTTTTCTTTTGAAACGGGTCGTGTCGCTCGGTTCAAAAGCTTAAAGAATCGGTTTATTGGTTTTGTCGGGCATTTGTATAAACATTAATTGTTGGATTAACATCTGGAGTAGTTATGTTATTAATTGTGGGGGCTGGCGGCGGAGTATTCTTTTCAATTACTAAACCTGTTATCAAACTGCTTCCAATTATTGAAACCATCAAAGCAACAAAAGCTATCCAAAGTTTGTCGTGTGATTTTGCAAAACCCTGTACCCAACCGAAAGGGCCCCTAATATTGTATGCTTTTGAACTAGAAACGGTGGGATAGCCAGTCTCTTTATGTGGCTTAATGAATTTTTCATCAACACATGCTTCATAAATATCCCAATAGTCATTAGTCTTTCTTCTTAATTTCTCCTCGCAAAACTCTTTCTCCCAAAACTTTATCTTAGAAGGACGAAAGCGTACAAAGGGACAGCGTTTATTCACCAGACCTAATACTTTTTCATCTCCTTTAATGAATTGTTCTTGGGATATTAAAACAGGACGACCATCGTTAGAACCCATGGTGCTATATAATTTTTCTGCTCTACGATGACACCCTAATAGCCACCATTTTTTGGTATAGTTTATCATATCCTGAGTTGTACCATATTTTCTATTACTTGTCATAAAGGGATAGTCACCTAAACAAATATGCTCATATTCCTATAACAAAAACCGCCCTTTAGGGCGGTTTTTGTTGTTCTGTCGTGACAGAATTTAGTACAACTTCGCAAATATATCTACGAAGAGACTACCTGTATTATTTGGATAGTACACATCGTACACACCAAACGTTACTGGAGAACCAGCACCGGCTGTTTCGTATTCGTAGACATGATCAGCGTGATATGTGTTATCACCCCAAGTTACGAAACCGCCATCAACCATAAGGTCTAGTAGAGTGTCTGTAAGATACTCATAAGTTGATACTGCGTCTGTCCACACTACACTCGAGATCGAGCGAAAACTGAAGTCAGCATCAAAATCGATGCTGTCACCTGCGTTAGCAGTTTCGCGCGCCTTGAAGATGTAATCTTGTCCACCAATGAGACTCATCAATGAACTTACGCCGTCTGCGTCAATCGCTGGCACCTCAACTGTTTCTAGGTAGTATCGGTTTGCAATCCAGTCCTCTAGGACGCTCTTGCTACAACCGAATTTTCGGTGGCCATCAAAGTCGAAACCAGTCGCTTCTTCAAGCCCATCAAGAATCTGATTACAGCTACAACCCTGCGTCTCAGTAAGGCTGAATTCTGATGGAACCTCGGATTTATTACCCTTTCCAGTAGAAACAAATGTGGTAAATAAATCACCAATACCTTTCCAAGTGTGGCGATTTACACCAAGTTCTTCTGGATTATCTGCGACAGTATCTGCACAGATATCAGCTTCTCCAACAACACCATCATCATCTTCATCATCCACCAACACAAAGTCATAGGTAACTCCGCCAATCGTGGCCTTGTCGACAAAACCGACTGTTCCGTTGTCATCAGTGGTAGGAAGGTAATAGCTGGTCCCCATACCGAGTCGAAGGTATGTGCGAATCACAGTCTTGCCAGCGTATAATGGATCGGCTGCGATGTCCTCCAACATTCTAGCATCACCAGTCGTGATACCGCTGGATGGTGTTGTCCACTGTAACCAGTTTGTCGCCGTTCCGGCATTCACCGTAACGTAGGCTACTGATCCATACGGGGCAGGCACCATCTGGAACGCAACGTTGTCGTCTCTAGTGTCAGGGTCACCAACTTCAATCTCGATTGTCATCCAGACAGGGTTAACTCCGTACTGGTTGACCACATCGTATGTCAAATCATCGTCAGCAAACTCCTCGATTGTCACTATGGGTCTGAAGGCAAAGAGACCTTCGTCCCAATCGCTAGGCGCCGGTTCGACACCTTGTCCCGCCTTGATTATGCCAGCCGAACGTCCGAGATAGACTTGCGTCGTGCCAGGAGATACAGCAACGTGACCATTAGATGGCCCGTAGTAAGCTGAATAAACTCCTTCACTCCAGTCTGGTAGTAATTGGTCAACAAGAACAAGACTTTCCGCGGATGCGACAGTAAATCCAGCAAAACCAAAAACCAAACCCACTAATATTAAGGATATTTTCTTCATTCTT
>MHIV01000023.1 GCA_001817685.1 Candidatus Colwellbacteria bacterium RIFCSPHIGHO2_02_FULL_45_17 | reverse complement strand
CCGCGTTTCGTGAATTAACCCACTTTGTTTTGAACTATTACGGAATTTCCCCGGATAACGTAAACTAAAATCATGAGGAAACAGATCCTCCGTCTGGCGGAATTTCTTCTGAAAATTCTTGCCAAACTAACTTTAAAGCGTTTCAAACCGCGCATTATTGGCGTAACAGGCAATGCCGGAAAAACGTCAACAAAGCAGGCGATTTACACTGTTCTTAAACACGGCACAGACTTGCGTGTGCGTGTGTCGGGGGGAAGTCTTAATACAGAAATCGGTTTTCCGCTTTCCATACTCGGTGATTATAGAGAATCGGGCGGCCTCCTTTTTGGCATTGGAGTAATTGCTAAGGGTCTCTTACAGCTCGTATCGCCATTTGCCCGAAGAAATTATCCAGAAATATTGATTCTTGAGTATGGAACAGAGAAACCCGGTGATATAGAGAAGTTAATTAATATCTGTAGGCCCGATATAGGTGTCGTAACCGTAATCGGAAGTGTGCCGGTTCACATCGAATTTTACGAATCAGTGGATGCCGTTATAGAAGAAAAATCGAATTTGATAAAAGACCTTGGTCCGGCTGGTAAAGCCGTGCTCAATATCGATGATCCTAGAGTATTTGGCATGAGAGAAATTGCGAATACGGAAGTTATAACTTTCGGATTCGACAGCAGTGCAGACGTACGAATCACAGAGTTCAAGAATAAAAGCAAAGACGGAAAGCCGTTTGGCATGATGATTAAGCTCGGAGTACTTAAAAATAACGCAACTGTCGAGATTGATGGTGTATTCGGAAGAAGCCAAGCATATGCCGTCGCGGCGGCAACAGCCGTAGGACTCGCTGAGAGGATAAACTTGACCAAAATTGTAGACACGCTCGCGCTCTATGAAGGAGTTAAAGGAAGAGTCAAATTAATCCCGGGCATTAAAGGGAGCTTCATATTGGATGATAGTTATAATTCTTCTCCGCTGTCGGCTGCGGCTGCGCTTGAAATACTTGACGACCTCGATGCTAAAAGAAAGGTTGCGGTAATAGGAGATATGCTCGAGTTAGGCGTACACACAGAGGGCGCGCACAGAGATCTTGGAAGACACGCCGCCCGCGTTGTTGACTATCTTGTGACAGTCGGTGCGCGGGCCGAATTTATAGCAGAAGGTGCACTTGAAAGAGGATTCCCGGAGAATAAGATCGGAAGATTTGACACGTCGGATAGCGCGAAGACCGCCGTCCAGGAATTAATAAAGGAAGGAGATCTTGTGCTTGTGAAGGGATCTCAAGGTATACGAATGGAAAAGATTGTGTTAGAAATTATGGCGGAGCCACAAAGGGCGAAGGAATTGTTAGTGCGTCAGTACGGCAAGTGGCTAAAGGGTTAATCTACGTAGATATGTACGTACATATTTACGTAAATCGCTCTGGCCTGCCCTTCCGTAGCTTTAGTGAAGGAGGGCCCCATCGTCTAACGGTTAGGACGTGAGCTTCTCAAGCTTAAAATCGGGGTTCGATTCCCCCTGGGGTCACATGACAAAATAAGTACATCTTTATGGTGTGCCTATTTTGTTCTATGATTCCCTGAATGGGGAATCGAACCCTTTGCCCCGTGTAGGAAGACATTAGAAACCGTGGGTTTCTAAAGTAAGGGGGTCGGGGCAAAAATTGTGTTTATGTGAGATTCCCCGCGGGGTCACAAAACAAAACTAAAATGCTTATAGAAACAATCAAAAACTTTCCGCAACAGTTCAAATACGAGCCGGAGATTGTTAATGGCGAAAAAATCGGTGAGTTTGAATTTGCTGTAATAGGTGGGATGGGGGGGTCTGGACTTGTCGCGGGGATTCTCCGTGCGCTAAAACCAGAACTCGATATAGTAACGCACCACGAATACGGTCTCCCGACTTTTTTGAGACAAGACGAAGATAAGCGACTCTATGTAGCAATTTCGTATTCTGGCAACACCGAAGAAACATTGGATTTTTTTGACGAAGCCATAAAAAGAAACCTGAAAGTTGTAGCAATTTCGATAGGAGGCAAGTTATTGGAGATTGCGGAGAAAGAGAAAATCCCATACATAAAATTACCGGACACCGGCATCCAGCCAAGAATGTCACTTGGGTTTATGATCCGCGCAGTGCTGAAACTTCTCGGAGAAGAAGAGCTATTCAATGAAGTCAGGAAATTAGTCGAGTCGCTAAATAGCGACTTAGGAAAAGAAGGCAAGGTGCTTGCCGAAAAACTGACCGGTAAAGTCCCCGTTATATACAGTTCAAGGCGCAATCAAACACTTGCTTACAATTGGAAAATAAAGTTCAACGAGACGGGGAAAATTCCCGCGTTTTATAATACATTGCCGGAGTTAAATCACAACGAAATGACTGGGTTCGATGTTGTGGAGGGTACGCGCAAACTTTCTAAGAATATGCATTTCATAATTTTGAAGGACAGCGATGATGATAAGCGCATAACAATAAGGATGAATGTGCTCGAGAAGCTATACAAGGATAGGGGACTGCCCGTTACAGTGGTGGATCTGGAGGGCCAAACACGCGCCACAAAAATATTCAACTCGCTTATGCTTGCTGACTGGACGACTTACTGCACTGCAGAGCAGTACGGCGTAGAGGCTGGGCGGGTCCCAATGGTTGAGGAATTCAAAAAACTTTTGTAATGCTAAGGAACAAGCTCATCGTTCTCATGTTCGGTGGGGGCGTGCTACTACTCGTGGCATCTGCCTTAATCGGATTAGTGGGATTGCCTCAGGAGCCGGGCGGGTCGCTCATAATAAGATTTGATCCAGTAAAGAATGAAGCGGGGCTTCTTGGAGGCTCTGGAACTTTTTTTGGACTTCTAGGAACAGTGGCCTTTATTATCATTCTCAATTTTGTGCTTGCGCTTGAAGTTTATAATCGTGAGAAATTCTTGTCGTACGCGATAGGGGCAGTGACACTTCTTATCACCCTCTTATTTCTTGTGGCCTCTGTTAATATCGCTGGGATAAACTGACGCTTGACTGAAAAGAACCTAGGGGCTTTAATAGAACGGCTATGTTTGCGGTAATAGAAACAGGCGGAAAACAATACAGGGTTTCCGAGGGTAAGAAATTAAGGGTGGAGAAATTGGATGCCGAAGAGGGCAAGGTCTTTGTGTTTGATAAGGTATTACTAGTAAGTGATGATATGGGGACTAAAATAGGGACGCCTGTAGTTGGCGGAGCAAAAGTCGAGGCGAAAGTGCTAAAACAGGGTAGGGCCGACAAAGTCATAGTTTTTAGATATCACGCCAAAACACGTTACAGAAAGAAGAAGGGGCACAGACAACCATTCACGGAAGTGGAAATTGTAAAGATAGGCGGCTAGAGATAGCCGTTTATCTTTTGTTATAATTCCTATGATGCTTAATCTCTACAATACTCTCTCAAGGAGAAAGGAAGTATTCAAACCGATTAAACGAGGAGCGGTCGGTTTTTATGCTTGTGGACCGACAGTATACAGTAACCAACACCTAGGAAATTATCGGACGTTTATCTTAAACGATTTGCTTAAGCGAGCACTTGTTCGGGAAGGGTATCGTGTAAAGCACATAATGAATGTGACCGACGTTGGGCATCTCACCGGAGACAACCTTGGTGATGCAGATGTAGGCAAGGACCGTATAGAAGAATCCGCGAAAAGGGAAGGTAAATCAGCGTTAGAAGTGGCGAAATATTATACCGACGCGTTTCTAGGGGATTTGCGGGTTTTAAATATTCTTTCGCCCACCAAACTCGTAAAAGCAACCGCGCACATCAAAGAAATGATTGCGCTTATCCGAACTCTCGAGAAAAAGGGATACACGTATACCATTAAAGACGGCGTATACTTTGACACGAGCAAATTCAAATCATACGGCAAACTTTCTCAACAGACTGGGGGAAAGAGAGCCGGTGCTCGCGTAGAACCAGTAGCTGGAAAGAAGAACCCCGCCGACTTCGCGCTCTGGAAATTCAGCAAACCAAATGAGAAAAGACAGATGGAATGGAAAAGTCAGTGGGGTGTTGGATTTCCTGGGTGGCACATTGAGTGCTCCGCGATGTCTATGAGATATCTTGGGAAAACTTTTGAGATACATTCTGGGGGTGAAGATCACATCGCAATTCATCATGAAAACGAAATAGCACAAAGTGAGGCCGCCACAGGTAAGCAATTTGTAAAATACTGGGTGCACGGACGATTCATGATGGTGGATGGGAAACGGATGGGAAAATCAGAAGGAAACGCTTTTATTCCGCAAGATCTTGTTGCCAAAGGATATAATCCCTTATCATTTCGATATTTAGCCCTAGGTTCACATTATCGGGCGAGGTTAAACTTTACGTGGGAAGCATTAAGCGGAGCGCAAAGCGCACTTCACAAGCTTTACCACGATTTCGCACTCTTTGGCTTTATTGGAAAAGAGAGTGGCAAGAAAGGAGACACAAAGAAATACGAAAAGGCATTTTTTGCCTCTGTAAACGACGATTTAAACATTTCCAAGGCGTTGGCAGTAGTACACGAGCTTATAGCTGATAATAAAGTGAGCGCGATTTTAAAAAGGAAGCTCCTTCTTGAGTTCGACAATATACTAGGATTAGGTCTAAACAACTCAGACAAACTGGCAAAACCGCCGGCCGAGATAAGAAAATTAGTCGTGGAGCGAGAGAGATCCAGGATTCATAAACAGTTTACTAAGGCAGATACTTTAAGGGCGAAGATAGAAAAGCTAGGATACATAGTAGAAGATACTAGCGAAGGACCCTTCGTATGGCCAACAAAGATGTAAGAATTCCACCGCAAGATCTGGACGCAGAGCAATCTGTGCTAGGCGCTTTAATGATTGATAAAAGCGCGATTGCATCTGTTGACGATATTCTCGCCGAGGAAGATTTTTATAAAAAAGCGCACGGAATTATTTATGGCGCAATTCTCAAGCTCTGGGGTGACAACGAGCCAATAGACATCTTAAGTGTTACTACGGAACTCAAGCGCTCTAAACAGCTAAATGCAGTCGGTGGTTCGAGCTATCTCACAGAATTGGTAAATGCAGTTCCCACCGCATCCCACATAGCCCATTACGCAAAGATTGTTAAAGAGAAAAGCATACTAAGGGATTTAATTAAAGTCTCCTCAGCGGTCGCTGAAGACGCGTTCGGCGACAGCGGAGATTTGGACCAACTCCTCGATGAGGTGGAACAAAAAATTTTTGCAGTGTCACAGAAGTCAGTCGTTAGATATTTCTCGCCGATAAAAGATGATCTTAAAGAGGCATACGAAAGAATCGAAAAACTTCACCACGGCGAAGGCGAAAGATTCAGAGGCGTTCCAACAGGATTCACTGGCCTTGATAACCTCCTGTCTGGACTGCAGAGGTCAGAATTTATAGTTGTCGGCGCACGACCTTCATTTGGAAAGACATCTTTTGTCCTCGATATCGCGAGACACGTTGCCGTGGTTGAAGGAATTCCGGTTGGGGTGTTTTCGCTCGAGATGTCGAGAGAGCAAGTTATAGACAGGTTTATAGCAGCAGAGGCCCAGGTCGATTTGTGGAAACTTCGCACTGGGAGATTGAACGACGAGAGGGATTTTGGGATGATCCAATCCGCGTTCGACAAATTAAACAACGCGCCACTTTTTATAGATGATACCCCGTCTCCGAACATCGTTCAGATCCGCTCGATGGCGAGAAGACTCAAGGCGGAGTACGGCCAATTGGGACTTATCGTTGTAGATTATCTCCAGTTGATTCAGCCAAGGAACGCTATGGAGAGCATTGTCCAGCAGGTAACAGAAACTTCGCGCGGGCTAAAGGGCATAGCGAGAGAGCTCGACATTCCCGTGCTAGCAGTCTCACAGCTGTCGCGCGCAGTTGACCAGCGAGAGGTAAAAATCCCTAGACTGTCAGATTTAAGAGAATCGGGCTCTATCGAACAGGACGCAGACGTTGTAATGTTTATTTATCCGAAAGATGCAGGAAAGATGGAAGTTTCTTCGGAGACTGAGAATATAACGGAAATAATTATAGCCAAACACAGGAACGGACCACAGGGAACAGTAAGACTATATTTCGACAAACAGAAAGCAAGCTTCCAAAACATAGACGAAACACATCAGTATGAAGACACCGAAATCGATCAAGCGATTCGTTGATATTTTTTCAAGCCTCCCTGGCATAGGCCCGCGCCAAGCAATCCGTTTGGCCTTTTATTTTGTTAGACAGGGAAAGGCCTTTCAGGAGGATTTCGCCCGAACCGTAGCTGATTTCAAGCATATAAGCATTTGCTCACAATGTTTTTATCTGAGCGAGAATAAAGAAGGACTATGCGATTTCTGTAGTGACAAGAATAGAAATAGAGCCGCGATAGCGATAGTGGAAAAAGAGACAGATATATTATCGATTGAAAACACTGGGAAATTTAACGGACGCTATTTAGTATTGGGCGATCTGAAGAAAAACGGGATTCTTGAGACAGAGCAAAAACTACGCTTACAAAGTCTGAAGAAATGGATCGAGAAAGAATTGGACGGAAAAGCGGAAGAGATTGTCGTCGCCATAAATCCGACAACGGAGGGAGACATAATCGCGGCTATAATTACAGAAAGTATGAGGCAGTTTGCAAATAAAGTCTCACGTCTTGGTCGCGGCATCCCGACCGGAGGAGAGATAGAATTTGCAGACGAGGATACTTTGGGAAGCGCAATTGAGGGACGTTCGTAGTCCGTCTATAAAAAATCCACGAAATGGGTTGACTCGGTAGGCCCATTTCATTACATTACTAGTGCTAATTTACCTTATGTCAGACAAAGACAAAGACCCCAAAGAAGAAGCAGGCCCTAAGAAGGATAGGAAGGATGTTAAGGACGAGTTGAAAAGGGCAAAGACCGAAAGGGATGAATATCTCGATGGATGGAAGCGTGCCAAGGCCGACCTTATCAATTATAAAAGAGATGAGCTGAGGCGCCTGGAGCAGGTGGTGCAGTTTGCAAACGAGGACATGATTAGCGATATAATCACTGTTATCGACAGCTTCGAGCTAGCGATTGCGTCAATGGAGAAAGACAATCCAGCGGTAAAGGGGAC
>MHIV01000022.1:8802-10783 GCA_001817685.1 Candidatus Colwellbacteria bacterium RIFCSPHIGHO2_02_FULL_45_17 | reverse complement strand
ATTTGCTCAATAAACTCTTTATCAAACAACTCGGCGTTCTCGAGAGCACTAATGTCGGTCTCATCGCCCATCATTCCTCCGTGCGTCATCATTCCCATGTCGTGCCCCATCGAAAAACTTAAGCTTGGCACATCAATTCCAAACCACGATTTATACCACTCCTCCATCTGATCAATTTCTTCCGACTGCGAAGATATAATGTCACCCGCGAGTGTTTTAATCTCCTGATGTTCAGCGTTCTCTAGTGCAAGACTCGCCATGATAATTGCGTCTTCATGGTGAGGTATCATCTGTTCGATAAAATGAGAGTCAATCTGTGTTCGCGCACCCCACGGCATGATCGGCGTAAATACAGGCGCAAGAATAACCCCGAGAACCAAGCCAATTACGCCAGAAATAAAAATATTCTTATTCACTTTTACTATTTAATTCTGTTATATAACAGCGCGAAAAGCCCAACGGCTAGGAGCGTAATAATGTTCCATATAACAAGTCCAGAAAAGAATGTGCCGAGCGTAAGTATGTTCTGTCCCATATCAATGCCCATGTGCAGCCCATAGCGCATAAATCCGGGGCGAATGCCAGGAAAAAACGCGACTCCTGCGAAACAAACTATATAAACGATACTAATCCACGCGGAGGCAACTCTAAGTAAATGCTTTGTATTCATAAATGCATTATATCATTTTCGATGGCTTGCCATGGCCATCGTAGCTTGAAAAAGTTTGCTAAAACGTGAGAAATCCTTAGAATAAACGATGTCAAATTGCCCAGGTGGTGGAATTGGTATACACACTAGGTTGAGGGCCTAGGCACTTCGGTGCGTGCGGGTTCAAGTCCCGCCCTGGGCACAGGGAAGCATCAGAACATTACGAACACGGAGGGGTGGAAATGAGCGAAGTGACGGTCAAGGAAGTGGAAATCAAGGGAAGCGGATGGAGGTTCTCGATCGAGGAGGACGGAATGGAAGTCGGGAGGGCGCGTCTCTACGCGATCCAGAACGACATCCACGAGGGGCCGTTCGGCTACGTGGAGGACGTCCACGTGGAAGAGGCCTACCGCGGCCGAGGACTCTCGAAGAAGCTGATGGAGAAGTTGCTCGAGAAGGCGAGGGAACTCGGGTTCTACAAGGTGATTCTCCACACCGAATCCGACAACTTCCGCGCCCAGTCGCTCTACACGAAGAGCCTCGGGTTCTACGTAGTCGGGCCGACGTTGAGGCTCGATCTCTGAGCGACCGCCGATGGGACTCAACTTGAGCCTGCGAACGATCCTGTCCGCAGGCTCGTTTGCATTCTAGACCCCCTTCAAAAACATTTTTTGTTTCTATATGATGAGTTGAGAGAGGCGTATGAAGATCCCCCGAGACTTACCGCAATTCGAAAATGATAAAGCAATCTTTATCGTAACCGGCAAACAAAACGCCACATTTCACTTAGCTCACAAAGGGGAGTTAACTAAACTAGCGGAATTTAAAATTGAAACGCCGAGCTATTCGGACAAAGAAGGTTCTTCAATGAATCGTGGGGGAGGTATAACATTCGGTTTTGGCTGGGTGCTCGAAAAAAATAAGCGGGAGGAAACGAAGGATTTCCTTAAACAGCTTGAGGAAACGAGCAGAAAAATTTTGGCGAAACAAGGCGCGACAAAAATCTATTTATTCTCGCCTCAATATATTCTAGCGAGCGCAAAAGAAACCATGAAAAACATCGCGGGGAGTAAAGTTGAGATGCGCACATTCTCCGGCAACTATACGCGCGTTCACCCGCTAAAACTCCTTGAAGAACTCAAGGGCAGAAACGAACGCCGGACCGAGAAAAACAAATCTACATTAATTAAAGAAGAGGCCAGAAAAATTCTAGAGAAAAGGAGAAAGTAATCTAGCGCAAAGACGGACCAATCTCCTATCCTCCTTATCTTGCTATAGCAAGATAAGGAGGATAGAATTAATAACATGTCGGGTTCGGATGCCCTAAACTTC
>MHIV01000022.1:0-8762 GCA_001817685.1 Candidatus Colwellbacteria bacterium RIFCSPHIGHO2_02_FULL_45_17 | reverse complement strand
CAGCTATCGGACTTACACTGACCTCCCCGGTTGGTACAAGAGCTTTTCTCAAGGAGCTGAATAAACATATTCTAAAAAGTCAGCACGACAAAAATATAAAATACGAATCGGTTCAATTATCCCGAGCTCTCTATGGCTTAAAGAAACGCAGAATGATCAAGATAAGGAAGATCGGAGATAAAACCATAATCGAACTAACAGAAAAAGGGAAAAGGCGAAAGCTCAAATATGATGTTGAGCACATAAAAATTCCAAAACAGGACAAATGGGACGGCAAATGGAGGATGATAATGTTCGACATTCCGGAATCAGAGAAGTTTGCCCGCGAGGCCTTAAGGGAAAAGCTCAAGAATCTTGGATTCGCACAATTTCAAAAGAGTATCTGGATCTATCCTTATCCGTGCGAGAATGAGATCGATTTTGTGACAGAATTCTTTTCAATTGCCAAGCACGTCAATTTGATAACGGTAAAGATAGATGATGATAGGCCGCTCAGGGCAGAATTTAATCTATAACCCTAATCTTGCTATAGCAAGATTAGGGTTATAGGGTGGTTTGTTATTTGGGTTTGACAATATTTAGCTGAAGGAGCATATAGGGGGATATGAAAAAGCTTTTGCTTCTCGGCTTGTTGTCCTTGGCGGTCGCGGCTTTGTTATCCGTTGCAATCCCCCTCGTTTCCACGAGTGTTTATGCGGATACTAGTGCAATTGCTTCACAACCGAATAAGGATGTCTCAACATCGGTAGCCAGCCAGGACTGGCATCAGTATTTGGGTGGCAACCTTTCTGAACCAATCAACAGAATAACTTTTAACTCAAGATTCAACGGATGGGAATCTAACTCATCGCTCCAGGTCAGGATATGCAAGATTCCAGACGGGTCCTCAATCCAATATTGTACGGGTAACGTCGATACGGTTCTGTCCTCGAAGACTCTCTTCAACAATAGTAATCCGATGCCGGTTGGAGAAAGAGACGTTTTCGTAGAGCGCACTGTGACGCTTGACACTCCACTGGCCCTTACGTCGGGCACGGGATATGTATTGAACGTACGATGTCCAGGCGGATCTTGTGATTTAAGGGGGAGCTCAGACGTTAATGCCTATCCGGACGGGAGTTTAGGAAGAAAAGTAACGGGTGGCGTCGCTGCAGACGATACAGTAAAAGACGCATATTTTGTAATTGGAGGCGAGGATGAAATTGAAATTACTTTTCCACAGGACTCGTCTGAACCAAACACCAATTTCAGTAACTGGGAAGTTAACTACGAACTCTTGACGCAGGGGTCCGGTAAAGTCCGTGTCGGTTATGGGACAGATTTAAACGCACTAAGTCTATCGGACGAAGTCGATGTGGCAAACAATGTTTTTTCAACGGCTGTTCCAAGGGAGAATATACTTACGCCCGGAACTTGGTTCGCGCAGGCAGAACTATTGGATGACAACGAAAATATATTAGAAACAAGCCCCGTTATCAGTTTCACGGCCATAGAACCGCCGGACACGAGTGGTATGCAAGTCGTTGCTATACAACCGAGCCAGGATTCAGGTAGCGCAGCGACACACCAATATTGGGATCAGTATCTCGGAAACAATCTCTCAGGGGTTGTAGATGGGATTACTTTCAACACAAAATTTAATAATTGGGTGTCTAATTCTTCTCTTTCTGTCCAAATTTGTGAGAGATACGATGGACAGTCAGTATTCCACTGTGCCGCAGAGAAAACGTTGGCGTCAAAAGTTATTTATAGTAGCACAAATCAGATGCCGCTTTCAGAGCAGGGAGTTTTTGTAGAGAGGACAGTAGTTTTCGATAACCCAGTGACACTAAATGACGGAGTCGAATATTTGTTTGTAATTCGATGTAATGGGAATGCAAGTAATTGTTCCATTAAAGGAAGCTCCGATGCGGATTCTTATGGTGATGGTAGCTTGGCGATGGGTGTCAATGGGAACTTCGTTGGGGATAGTATTGTTAAGGACGCATTCTTTATATTAGGAAGCGAGAGCGATCTTACCCCCGTCATTATTGTCCCCGGGATTATGGGGTCGCGGTTGAATAGGGTCTCGGATGGGGAAGAAGTCTGGCCGGACGCTCAAACAATGTTCGATTCAGAGTCGGACGAGCACTTGGATGAACTTGCACTGAATATATCAGGAAAAGAGAGGGCAGGAAAAGAAATGGACCCAGAATCTATAATTGATAGCGAAGAGATTGTGATTGCCGGTCCTATCTCAGTTGAAAGAATCGCATATGGCAACCTAATCAACAATTTCATTGACCAGGGCTACGAAGAAGACGTTAACCTTTTCCTAGCACCATATGATTGGCGTCTTGATATTCATGACGAAATTAATCGATTCGGAGGAAATGTAAGCGAAGCGGTAGCGAGTTCGCCAACAGGCAAGATAAACATCGTAGCTCACAGTATGGGTGGGTTACTTGTTAGGGAATATCTGAGTAATTTTTCCGACACATCGTTTGTGGATAAACTAATTATTGCGGGGGTGCCGCAGCTCGGCGCACCAAAAGCATTCAAGGCGATCATGTACGGAGATAATATGGGTTTCGTTTTCCCTGGCAGAGATATATTAAATCCGGAAAGGATACAAACTATCTCACAGGACATGCCCGGCGTATATGAACTTCTTCCGAGCAGGAGATACGTCCAAGTAAATGGTGGGTACGTTCACGATTTTCGTAGCGGCGGCTCCGACATACTTGACTATGACGAGACGGAACAGCTTCTGGAAGATAACGCCAAGAATTCAACGATACTTGGTATTGCTGACGGATTCCACTCACCTCTTGATGGCAAATCGTTCAACGCGCAAAACGTCTACAACATAATCGGCTGCGAAAGGGGAGAAACTTTTGGAGCGTTTCGAATTTACGACGACAAAGTAGAAATTACGCCCGTTGACGGAGACGGAACAGTCCCGCTAACTAGCGCAATAAATCTTTCTAGTGAATACACAAATTATTTTATTCCAGGCAGTAAACATATGGGCATAATTCGCGATGAGGAACCACTCGAACTAATTAATAACATCCTTGGTGGCAATCCAGATATCGTTCCAGACGGCGTCGAGACAACTAACCAGGAATGCTTTAATCCAGAAGATCAGAGCAGGGTTGTCGAAACACTTCAAGTAAGCACACACAGTCCTGTCGAACTTCACGTTTACGATATGGCTGGGAATCACTTAGGACCGAATGTTGATGGAGATATAGATCTTCAAATCCCAGGCGGCGATTATGAGACAATTGGACACAACAACTTTGCGATCTTGCCCAACGGTAATTATGAAATTGTTGTTGACGCAACAGGTGCTGGTGAATTTGATCTAGAAATCGAGACATACGCAGATCTCGTGCCAGAGAGTAAGGTCACATATATTGATGTACCAGTTGAAAGCGATGCATCAGTTGCAACTCTCGATTTCTCTGGAGCAACAGGCGATTTAACGCTAAACCTTGATAGTGATGGAGATGAAAATACAGACGAACAAATTCAGCCAAACGCGGTTCTCGATTCGGAAACCGCAGGAGATATTATTCCACCAGAAATAGTGTTCGATATGCCAAGTGAAGTTATAGTAAACTCACAAGTTGTTATTGATTTCGCGGTTACAGATGATTTATCAGGGATTGAAGTCGTGGAAGCGGATTTTGATGGAACGCCGGTCGACACCGGAGATGTCGTTCAAATTTCTTCGATTGGCGACCACATACTCACCGTAAGAGCGGTCGACAGTGCGGGAAATCCAAGAACAGAAGAATTTGTTTTCCACGCTATCTATAATTTCGGCGGTTTTATGTCGCCACTAATCCAGGATGGTAGTGGTATATACAAACTTGGAAGCACGATACCGATAAAATTCCAACTTGTAGACGCTAATGGAGGACACATATCAACCGCGAGTGCTTTACTAACAATGAAAAAGATAAGCAGCGGCATAGTTGGAGATGAAGAGGTGCCGCTCTCCACAAGCGCTGCGGATACCGGAAACATCTTTAGATATGATTATGTGGCAAATCAATACATTTATAATCTCTCAACCAAAACGATGTCTATCGGGACGTGGCAACTAAAGATTGCGCTCGGTGACACAACGTCATACGAAGTCGAAATTTCGTTAAAAAAGTAGAGAAAGTGATATAATTGAGTTGTGAAAAAACACGTCGATTTTATCGTTGGCATGACATGTGGATTTTTATTCTTTTTTACCTCAGGCTATGCTAGCGGCCTTTATGGTCTCCCCTTGTATGACGCAATATTAAGAGTTGGTTTTGATATGCCGGAAAATTTGCTTGGGACATTAGCAATACTTAGCATCCCATACATTTTGTTTTGTGTACTAGTATTTGGTCTCTACAGGCTAATTATGAGTAGGGCTAGATCAGAGCCTAATAAAACACAGGGAGGTTTTTTCAGGTCCTTCCTAAGGTTTCTAATAGGATTTTACTTGGCTCTGACGGCCTATATAGTGATTGGACTTATTGGATTCCTTCAAGGTGAATTTAGTCTTTAAAGAACGTCAAAAAGTCGTCGTGAATCTTCGTGGTAAGAAAATCACGGTTGAGGATTGGAAGAAGTAAAATCTGGCGCGAATCTTAGTCCAGCAATTAAAGCATGACAGTACAACTAAAAAACAAATATGAATGAGTATTATTTGGTAATCGAGTTTGTTTTTGAAGTTAAAAGTAAACTTCCTTTTAAAAAGTTTAGATTTCCTGTTCAGAATTTTCCGTTCAAGTGTGGGTTACGTATTAGAAATAATGGGGATAAAGTTTTCCCCGGGGCCATTTTAAAGAATTTTGTTGTTCGACCAACGGATCAGAGTATAAATCTTTTTCACGATTTCCCTGGAGAGTTCAAGATAGGCGAACTGAATCCAAGTGATGAAATAACATTATGGTTTGGCGAACTTAATACCTTCCTCGAAGGTATGGTTTGGGTAGCTTGCGATGTCAGTCAGCTTACACCCACTGATAAAATAACCACTTACCAGAAAGAGAGAAATACGAATCAGGTTATATTATATAATCGACCGAATTCATGGGGAGTCGAGGAATTTATCCAAAGCCAAAGTCAAGTGCAGACCGCTCGTACTAATTTTCTCCTAGTAGTACTAACGTTACTAATTTTCCTTGAGGGACTCTGGGGAATAAAAAGTATTGTTATTTCCGTGTTGAATTTATTATCAAAAATTCTTCTCTTTTTGTCGGAACTAGTAAGAATTTAAGGATTCTCAAGCGGGACGACTTAGAACCAACTTGACTCCACGCGTTAAAAAGTGGGCCTCTCATCTACCCCCGATTTTGGGAGGGTTGCCGGTTAGATTTTGAGATCTTCAAAAACTTCTTCTGGCGCGTGCATCTGTTTTACAGAGGGGTGATAGTAAAACATCGAACGATCTATATGCTCGCCAACCACATAGATTTTAGGAGTTCCAAATTTGATATTATGTGCAATTGCCGCACCTAGCTCTGTGTACATCCCTGTGCCCGCCTCATCGCTAATCAGAATGAACACATCGCAATTCATTGCTCCATTAATATCTTCCATCGCGTATTCTCGAGAAATTTCTTTGTTATCTGCATACGGCTTTACGGTTTTATGTTGAGTCCAGTCTGCAATAATTTCGTGTCCTTTATCCTCGAGGGTTTTATAAAGTACTCGAACTTCTTCTTTCAATCCAAAGCGGGATGCTATGTAGAATTTCATACAATCTATGGTATCACGGATTTTGGGAAGAGGTGTGCTAAGATTTTTGTATGGAGAAACTTTATCGTTTTAGTCCTATAGGGGATGAAAATCAGCTAAAACAGGCTATTGAGTATACTCATTTCGCCTGTTTTAAGTTGTCTAAACTAGTGTTTGGAAAATATTTGCCAGTTGCGGGGAATATTGGTGTATTTTGTCACTACGACGACGAATATAAACCCCTTACTAATATTAGGAAAGAGTTAACGGATGAGTCGGACACAATGTTCACCAAATATTATCATCTGAAGGAGCCTATTGTTGTACCCCCAAAAGAAGATATGCCGGAGACAACATACACGCACCTTTATATCCGTAAACCAGACCCAAATAGACCGCAGGTAGGCGATGTAGATTTTCTGATGGAAAAAAATGAATATGCAGAGCTAAAACAATCACTATTGGACGGGAAAGAAATAAAAGGAGCAAGGGTGTTTGAGCGCCAAGACCCAGACATGATTGAGCTTTACGATCCAGACGTTGATGCGCTCGCTTACGTACGTACAAGATAAGTGAGTCCAGATTTCGGGAGGGGGTTGACCGTTGCGAGGTTTTATGGTATAAAGAAAGCCGAACCCTACGGAAGGAATACGATGCGCAAACTACGCGGAATCATTGCGGAACTCGCCGAGGCGCAGGTGTCGTTGTCGCAGGCGCTCCATCGTCGCGCGGGGGCAAAGATCGATCGTGCGATCGAGTTCTCCACCCGCGAGTTGGGCATGCACAAGCGTGATGTGCACCGCGCCGACCTCGCCTATGTACCCCCTCTCTCACAGAAGTGGGAGGAGCAAGAGGCGGTTTTCGAGGTCGAGATCGTGAACATCGAGACGAAGATCGCGGATCTCATCCACGAGCTCATCGAGGTCGAAGACCTCGAGCCGGCAGGCTGACCAACAACACCCCCCCAAGCGCCGTCCTGGACTACTCCGGGGCGGCGCTTCACACATTTTAGGTTTTGATTTTTGAGATGTGTTGTGTGTTAAAATTTTGGTATGGATAAAGAAATAAAAAAGTCTCTTCTAAATTTTGCGCTGGCTGGATCCACTCCGTGGCTGGCCGCATCCCTTTGGAGAAACCCGATTATTTTAACCATCGTATTACTTTTAATAGGTATTCTTATGCTTTTTCTCGAAAAGGATAGAAATAGTATTCTTCTTTATATCGGGGCTGGGATCGGGGGAGCAATTACGGAGGTAATATCCATTTACTTTGGGGCGTGGACATATACAGAACCGACATTCGCAGGCATTCCTATTTGGCTACCGTTTCTGTGGGGAGCGGCCGGTATTTTTGTATTGCGATTTAAGAAATTTATAGACGCGGTTTTCAAGAAATAATGGATAAAACCCGTTACGGATTTTTTATTTTACTTTCTTCGGCGCTTTTCTACTCGTCCTACGGAATATTTTCGAAATTAATCGGCAGTGACTTTGAGCCATTCACGCAAGCCTGGACGAGATCTGCCGTGTCACTCTTATTTTTTCTTGCATTCGGTGTTTCGAGAAAACTTTTCACAAAAATAAGAAAGGAGGACATTAAGTGGTATTTAGTCGTCGGCATAATAGGGTCGCTCGCGGTGGCGCCGACCTTTTACTCGCTGGCGCACCTCAATATAGGGACCGCGCTTTTCCTGGCATATGCGGCGACAGTCATCACAAGCTACATCATAGGACTCACTGTTTTTAAAGAGAATCTCACGAAAACAAGTTATCTAGCCCTAGCGCTAGGGCTTGCTGGTCTGGCATTGGTCTATTGGGGCGACATCCGTGCGGATTATTTGGACAAGGTTCTGCCCGTTATAGCGGCAATCGTGTCTGGGGCCTTCTTTAGCATTTGGTTTGCTTTCAGTAAGAAAATCAGCCACAAATACGCGACAGTTCAGTTAAACACATACGGATATGTGATCGCAGTTGTAATGAACTTTCTTATCGCAATCGCGTTAGGAGAAAATTTCAACGCGGACTTTTCGTCATCCGCTTGGCTCGCGAACATAGGCTACGGCGCCGTTGGGTTTGCGGCCTCTGGGTTAACTGTTTACGGTTTCAAATTTATAGATGCTCATAAAGGAAGCATCATACTTTTGTCGGAGCTTTTATTCGGTGTGATTTTCGGCCTAGCGTTCTTTGGAGAAATCCTGAATGCGACAACAATAATTGGGGGACTACTTATCATGGCCGCCGCGCTACTGCCGCACGCTCCTGTTCTAAAACGAAGCGCACAAAGATAAATTTAATGATGGAACGAGGTACGTACATATGTACGTACCTTCAAAAACGAAAACGCTCGCAGCCACAGTTACAACATTCCAACATTCTTAAGAATGTTGGAATGTTGTGTTGGTTTCTTTGAAACAAAGACGCCCCGTAGCTCGGAGCCACGGTGCGTCTGTGTGGCTTGAACTACGAGGCTGGCTACTGCGCCCTGCGAGGGGCGGCGGAGTGCCCGATGAGATTGGCGTGGATCTCGAGCGGCTTCATGTGCGGTTCATTTGCCGGACGAATGGCATCCTTCTCTGCGACGCGCTTCGTTTCCGGCGCATGGGGCTCTACTGGTCTGTCATTGGTGTTCATATCGACCTCCCTATCCCGTCACGATTCTGGTTTCACAGTCGAAGCCGACAAAGCCCCTGATCATCATTGCGAGAATGACATCGATTATTTCGATGCCCGCGCCGCGGTGACTCGAAATCTCTTGGTCACAAGCTAGCGCGCTCAAGTGCATTGAGTTCCCGTTCCTTTGAAGGGAGTCGAGAACAGCCTGCTCGACTTTGAAGATGTGTCTCTGCACGCCAACTCCTTTCAAGGTGCTAGAAACTTTTTCGCGTATGAAAAAGCCCCCTTGCGGGGGTTCACATTTTTGAAACCTCCTTATTTGTATCACAGTCGAGACGTCGCGTCAAAGTCTTGTTGAATTAAAATTATGCTAAAATCTCGGGATGGAATTAATTTTTGTAAGACACGGGGAGACGGATTTAAATAAAGAAAAGCGGG
>MHIV01000021.1 GCA_001817685.1 Candidatus Colwellbacteria bacterium RIFCSPHIGHO2_02_FULL_45_17 | reverse complement strand
TAACTCCGTTGATTATAGAGGACCTTCCATTCACATATGAAGTTGCAACAGTAACTTCGTTCCCTTTTGTAACCAACCCCTCCGCTATACGCCGGACCTGCTCCTGAATCCCGCCACCGCCAGGAGCGTAGTAAAACTCAACTGCAAGAAGAATTCGCATAGAGCTAGTACCCGATGTCTTCCATCCACACCCGTAGCAACTTCTCTCCCTCATTGCCGACTAGGTATTGAGAAAGAACTTCTCTGACCATGGCCTTCTCATCTATGACAACCTCTGCTTTTTTTGCTTTGACCTCTATGTTAGGCAGTTTGTGTCCACCATATTTTCTGTAGAGAGCGCGAGGAAGGATGTTCCCAAGAATATTAAGAAGCGGAATGTGCCTAAAGTGGCTTGCCGCAGCATTTCTGAACCTACGAATTTTAATATTTTTGAATCCGAGCTTTTTAAGAACGTACTTAAATTTTCCTGCATCCCAAAAGTCGAGGTGATATGCCCACTTCGCTTCAGCAGAGCCAAAAATGTGCCTGCCGAGCTCGAAGCGGCGCCGTCTCCCAGAGTAAACGTACGCTTTGGCAGACTTCTCAAAGTCGGGCGTTTCAATATATAGAAGCCCGCCGTATTTCAACCACCTTCGCCACTGCAAAAGAAGTTTCAGCGCCTCTTGTCTCGAAAAATGCTCTAGCAAATGGTGAGCTCTCACTTCGTCAACAGATCCGTCTTCGTACTCAAGCTCGCGAACGTCTTTATAAACATCTGCTTCTACTTCAATAACAGAGTGCTCGCTTGGCGGGAAATCAACGTTAATGTACCCTTCAAGGTATTTTTCGCCGCAGCCAAGGTGTAGTTTTATTTTTTTCTCTTCGCTCATTAAATTCACCGCTTTTTTGTTTTATATTTCTCAAACTCTTTTTGAGATACTCTCCTCCCGTCAATATATCGCGGCGGACCCTGATGCCTTATGTATTCGACATATTCCCCGTAGGTCACGTCGCGACCGCCAAGTTCAGGTGTCAATAGATCACTCATGGCACGGGATTCAGTACTCTTAAGAATCCCGGTCCGAGCTGCTTCTTGAACTAGCTCGATCGCACAGTCCTCAAGGTTAAAAAGCTCCATGATACTCGCCATTTTAAGAATCCGGTTTCTGTTCCACCACTTCCTTTTAGCCTTTGAGGAGCGCATTTCGTTAACACCATCCTTGAGATAAATCGCCTGTGTCCACACCGGCTGGCCGCGATCTGTGGGACCGAAAACTCCTTTATCTTCAAACATATATGGAGATAGTGACCTGCGCTCCCATTTCATAATCGGCAGGTCGAACAATACAAAGCCGTAGGGTTTTAAGAAGATATCGATGTCCGTAAAAGTCGGGATATTGTGGCGCCAAGGGAAAAATACCGCCTCTGCGCTCAAGCCCAGAATCGAATTTTTGAGTGCCCCAGTAGCTCCCTTGAAAATGTCTAATTCCGCCCCCTCAACGTCGAGTTTTATAAAATCCAGCCCTTTTATAGAGTGTTCCTTAATGAATGAATCTAGTCCTACCGTAGGAATCATAACCGTTTTCGTCGGTATCATGCCCTTAGACGCCGGAAACCGTTCTAGGAACCGCTTATCGGATTTATAAAAACTAGACGAAGCGAGGTGCGGTTGAATATAAAATTTCTTCTTCCCCTTCTTTTCGTGGAGAGCTATAGGATAGTAGGTCCTGTGGGTGTTTTTCTCAAGTTTATTCAACCGGATACACTCTTCACGGTCAAGCTCAAAGCCGATTAAATCAACCTGATTTTTATAGATACTCCAGTGTTTTTCAAATCCGCCCCTAGCACCGACGTCTACGACACAAAGCGGCGAGTTTCTAAGCTCGCCTCGTGCGACTAAATGACGAGTAAACCTAGGCCGCGTATTAATTTTTTGAGTAACGATAGACACGAAATCTTTGCTATTTGTATTCTACTGCAAAAATTTCGGTTGATATAGCTCCTTCGCGCGCTCAATAAATTCTGCGGCCCGATGATAGCTCGTGCCTTTTTCGCGGATAAACGCAAAACCTTTTTCGCGCAGAGCGTGACGTTCGTTGGTATTATTCACAAAGTAATTAAATCGCTCTAATAATTCTTCCTTGTTTCTTACATAGATAGCGCAGCCATCAGTTGCGCCAGGTGCGTACGGGTTATTTGATAAGCAGATTGCCCCATAGGCAAGCGCTTCAACTATGCGGTCTGTGACCATCCCAGTGGCGATGGATTCCCAGTAGCTTAGCCCAAGCGCAATTTTGGAATTCTTATAAACACGCATTCGTTCCTCTTCTGCTATATACGGAGGCGTTCCTACGATTCTCGCTCGCGGGTTACCGATAAACAAGGCCTGATAGTCCGGTTGGTAATTCTTGTTGCCAACATAACAAACGTCGTATTGCTCATTTTGGCAATCTTTACCGACGTCACCTGGAAAAACACTGGCCGAAAGCGGATATGGAATTGCGCGCCTGTCGGTTTTATAAAAGTTGTACCATTCCCAAAGATATGAATTTTTTGGAATTTCGATTCGGTAATGCTCACCAGAGGCGAGATACGGCATGCTAAACTTCTCGAGCCAGTACTGCAAACACGAAATCCAGTGAATCACGATGATGTCCTTTTTTTTACTTAATTTCTTGAGTACAAGAGCCTGCATCCACTCAGCAACGATACCCAAAACGCCATCCGAGTAAGCGACTCCGGAAAAAACTTTGCGGCTTCTTAACAACTTGGCTGGACGTAAGAAGCGGGTAATATCGGCTCGCAACAGACGAATTCCCCAGATCGAGTTATAAAAAACATCGTGATGGGAGACGAGCACAAACCCAGGATTTACAATCTCATCAATTTTTTTAATGACTTTCACATCAAATCCATGCCTAACAAACCCCGATGCGATTTTTTCGATCAAGAAACGTTGGTTATATGGTGTCGGGATAAAACGGTGGTCGAGTAGATAAACAGTTTTTTTCATATTCCGCAACGGGAGCGCCAAACAGCCAGACTGTTCCCAGCCCATAGCTTAACTTATTTTTAAAGAAAAACCAGCTTGTCTTGCTCGGGACATTCGTGGTTTTGTATACTTAGTATTCCATGAAAAGGGATGTTGATATTTGCATAGTGGGTGGCTGTGGCCATGTAGGATTGCCCCTAGGCCTCGCGTTTGCGAATAAAGGGAAAACAGTAGTGTTAGAAGATATTAACGAGGAGAGCGTAAAGATGGTTAACGCAGGACGCATGCCATTTATGGAACACGGAGCAAAACCCATACTTACAAAATCCTTGAAGAGCGGACGGATCCGCGCCACCACAGATCCAACAGTTATAAAAAGTGCGTCGAACGTGATTGTTGTCATCGGCACACCGATTGATGAGCGTCTAGATCCGCGTACATCCGATGTTTACAAAGCAATACGCGAGATAGAATCGTATTTGTCGGGCGAGCAATTGCTTATCTTAAGTAGCACGCTCTATCCAGGTACGACACAAAAGATTTACCAGTATTTAAGGAAAGCAGATAAGAAAACGCTTGTCGCTTTTTGCCCAGAACGCATAGCTCAGGGTCACGCAATTAAAGAACTTTACGAACTACCGCAGATTGTCTCTGGTTGCACAGGAAAGGCTGTCGTGCTCGCAACTTCACTTTTTAAGGTGCTGACGAAAAAAATAGTCACCATGGAGCCGACAGAGGCGGAGTTGGCAAAGCTTTTTACAAATGCGTGGCGCTATATTAATTTTGCCACCTCAAATCAGTTCTACATGCTCGCCCAGAGTAACGGCTTGGACTTTTATAAGATTTACAACGCGGTGACTAAAGACTACCCGCGCATGCAATCGTTCGCAAAGGCAGGTCTGACTGCCGGACCGTGCTTGTTTAAGGACACGATGCAACTTTCAGCGTTCAGTGGTAATAATTTTTTCCTGGGGCATTCGGCCATGCTAGTAAACGAGGGATTGCCTGATTTCATCGTAAAAACTCTGCAAAAAAATCACAATCTCACGGGCATGAAGGTAGGTTTATTGGGAATGGCCTTCAAGGGAGACAGCGACGACCCGCGCACTAGTCTTGCATTCAAACTTAAAAAGAAATTGGAGCTCGAGTCGGCTATCGTACTCTGCCACGACCCCTACATTAAAGATCCAAGCTTTGTTTCTCTAGACACCATTCGAAAAAAAGCTGACATCATCATCTTGAGCGCGCCGCACAGCATCTACAAAAATATGCGATGGAAGAAAGAAGTGATCGACGTTTGGGGTTTCTACAAAAATGGCGGATCAATATGAAGATCTTATTTACCGGTGCGTCTGGCTTTATCGCCGGTTACACAATTGATGAACTTCTCAAACACGGTCACGAGGTGGTAGGAATAGACAACTATTCAAAATATGGCTCAACTAAGAAAAGCTATTCGGATCATTCCCGCTATCACTTCATAGAGGGCGACGTAAAGGATGTCGAATTACTCAAAAAAGCAGTAACCGACTGCGACATACTTGTTGCATCAGCTGCCATGATAGGAGGAATTACTTACTTCCATAAGCTTGCGTACGATCTTATCGCAGAAAATGAACGGATAACTGCCTCTACATTCGATGCCGCCATTTGGGCACATAAAAACAAGCAGCTCAAAAAAATAGTGGTTCTCTCTTCCTCTATGGTATTCGAGTCAACCACGACTTTTCCCACTCCTGAAGGAGCAGAATTGGTCTCCCAGCCTCCGCGCTCTACATACGGTTTTCAAAAATTAGCGACTGAATACTTTACAAAGGGGGCGTGGGAACAATATCAGCTGCCATATACCATAGTGCGCCCATTTAATTGCGTGGGTATAGGAGAGAGCCGCGCGTTGAATGATAAAGATGTGTACTCCGGCAATATAAAACTCGCAATGAGCCACGTAGTGCCGGACTTGGTACAAAAAGTCTTGAAGGGTCAAGATCCGCTTCATATACTAGGCGACGGAAAACAAATCCGACATTATACATACGGGGGTGATTTAGCAAAAGGCATCCGCATGTGCATAGAGAGCGAGAAGGCTTTGAATGAAGACTTTAATATTTCCACTGCAGAATCGACAACAGTCTTAGGGCTTGCCGAACTGATCTGGAAAAAAATAAATCCGGGCAAGCCGTTTCGTTACGTTTCTGATGAAGCGTTCGAATATGACGTCCAAAAACGCGTTCCGGATGTATCCAAGGCCAAGCAACTCCTAGGGTATGAGGCCACTACGAATCTTGAGACGGTGCTCGACGAGGTAATCCCGTGGATTTCAGAACAAATCAAGCACGGCAATATCTAATAATACGAATCGTCTTTAATCTCTAGATCGTGTAATATTTTTTGCCAATGATCTGGCGTAGCTTGAGATACAACGAAAACGGCAGAAAAGAAAGATAGTTTAAGATAGTTATTTTTCTGTTCCTCCAAACAAAAGAGGCAATGATTCGACGGCCAGTTTTCGCTTCGTGATTACGCCACAAAGACAAGAATTTTTCATAGGCAATTTGACGTTTAAGAACGGCTAATTCGTGACTATACTCTTTTTCAAAATTCGAG
>MHIV01000020.1 GCA_001817685.1 Candidatus Colwellbacteria bacterium RIFCSPHIGHO2_02_FULL_45_17 | reverse complement strand
TTATTTTGAGAATTTTGTCTTTGTTGTCTGTATCGCACAGCGCTTTAATTACGTGATACGAATCACGATCACGCGGCCCAGAAATAAGGGTGATTATATTTACGTGTGAGCGCGATATAATACTAGATACGTCATTTAAAATACCGGTTCTGTGTTCCACAACAATTTTCAATTCGATTTTCTGTGCTTTTGTATCAAGCAATTTTCCCTTGCTCGTGTTCTTCAGGGCGTTTCGTATATGGGCCTTTGCGCTTGATGTGACAACAAAATCTAACCAAGACTGCGATGGCTTCTTGTTTTTTTGAGTTATGATTTCTACCACATCACTAGACTCGAGTACGTGATCTAGCGGAACAATCTTGCCATTTACTTTGGCGCCGACGCATTGGTTTCCGATATCACTGTGAATATGATAAGCGAAGTCCACCGGCGTTGCTCCAGCGGGTAAATCGACGACCGCGCCCTTTGGGGTAAGAGCAAATATACTGTCCATTAAGAAGTCAATTTTAAAAGCATCAATGAATTCTTCCGGATCGGCGAATCCTTTCTGCCATGATCGAAGCTGTTCCACCCAAGCCGCTTCCTTTAAATTTGCTCTTGCAGCTCTGCGTTTTTTATAGGTTTTCGTCCCCTTGCTCTCTTCATAAGCCCAGCTAGCAGCGATCCCATTCTCCGCTTCCTGGTGCATTTCGGCAGTTCTAATTTGGAACTCGACTAATTTCTTATCCGGTCCGAATACTGTGGTGTGTAGACTTCTATAACCGTTTGGCTTGGGAGTCGCAATGTAATCCTTAATCTTTCCCGGAAGCGGCGGCCACAAGTTATGTATTACACCCAAGCTTCCATAACAGCTTTCGATATCTTTTACGATAATGCGGAAGGCGACGAGGTCGTGAATCTTCTCGAGGTTCATCTCGCTTCTCAAAAGTTTTTTGTATAAACTTGCATAGCGTTTTGCTCGAAAGTCCATAGCCAAAACTTCTATGCCGTTATCTTCGAGAGCCTTTTCTACAATCGGTTTGAGTTTTTTTAAATACGCCTCACGTGCTTCGTATCGCTCCTTTACGTTATCTACTATCCACTTATACTCGTCCGGGTACGCATAAGGAAATGCCAAGTCCTGGAGTTCGCCCGAGAGCTTCTGCATTCCTAGTCTGTAGGCTAGTGGAGCGTAGATTTCCATTGTCTCTAGCGCGATTCTCTCCTGCTTTTCCGGAGGTAGGGGATCAAGTGTATTCATATTATGAAGACGGTCCGCGAGTTTTATGAGAATTACACGGAGATCTTCTGCCATCGCAAGTATGAGCTTGCGTAAGTTATCTGCCTGGGTTTTATCTCCGCGATACTTAACGGTTCCAAGTTTTGTGACTCCATTAACTAGTCCGCTAATTTCCTTTCCAAACTCTTTTTGTAAATCATTATCGGTTACATCCGTGTCCTCCACAACATCGTGTAGGAGCCCGGCGGCAATTGTTTGTTCATCCATTCCCCATTCAGCAAGTATTTCAGCAGTTGCCAAAATATGGCTGAAATACGGGGCGCCCGTTCTCCGCTTTTGGCCTTCGTGGGCCCTCTCAGCGAATTTGTAAGCTCTATCTATGAGCTCAGATGTCTTTCTCAGTTCGGCAACAGTGGCCATATGAGAAATATGAGCCATAGGAGTTTATCTATCAAGTGTTCTGGGACTTGATCTGTACCGTGCGCTTAGCCTTTTTTAGAATCCTCTTTTTTAGTAGACGCTTTGTGCCGCACGGTTTTCTTTTCCGGCGCCGGTTCTAGCGGATTAGTCCAACTGGCAAAATCACACGCAGGATACCTGCTACACCCAAAAAATACTTTGCCGCGCTTTGTTCTCCTAATTATTACTTCACCCTCTTTGCATGTCGGGCACTTCATACCGATTTCTTTGGGTGGTGCCTTCATACTTTTAGTGGTCTTACACTCTGGATAATCAGAACATGCGAGAAATTTACCGAATCTGCCGAACTTAACAACCATATCTTTCCCACAGACAGGACATTTCTCGTCGGTCTTCTCCACAAACTCCTCTTTAGTCACCTCTTCGTATTTTTTCACTAGATTTTCGTCAAACGGTTTATAGAAATTCTCTACAATTGCTTGCCATTTTCTTTTTCCTTCTGCGACGCTGTCAAAATCCTCTTCTATATTAGCCGTGAATTTTACATCAACTATCTGAGGAAAATGTTCGGTGAGAACTTTATTAACAACAAATCCTGTCTCAGTGGGCTGAAACCTTCGAGAGGTATCTTTCTCGACATAACCGCGGTCCTGTATAACCGAAATAATCGGTGCGTATGTCGAGGGTCGGCCGATTCCGAACTCTTCGAGCGTCTTAACTAAAGTAGCTTCATTGTATCTCGGTGGTGGTTCGGTAAAATGTTGCTCCGGCTTGATTTCCATAAGTGATAGCTCATCTTTCTCCACAAGCTCTGGGAGTTCTGTCTCTGAGAATTTGGATAGCCAGACCTTTAAGAATCCATCGAATTTCAGAATATTTCCTGTGGCCTTAAGCGTGTACGTGCTCTTTAGTCCCTTCGCAATAATCTCGACAGACGTGGCATCAAACACCGCCTGGGGCATTTGAGACGCCAAGAATCTTCGCCAAATTAGTTCATACAATTTTCTTTCTCTCTCGTCCTTTATCTCTTGCGGTAGCTTAGCGGGATTTGTTGGGCGAATCGCCTCATGGGCTTCCTGCGCAAGTTTTGAGCGGGATTTATAAACCCGTGGGGCGGAGGATGCGTAAACTTTGCCGAACTCGTTTGATATAAAACTTTTCGCTGTCGTCAGGGACTCCTTCGAAAGATTTAAAGAGTCCGTTCTCATATATGTAATATGTCCGGCCTCGTAGAGCTTCTGCGCAAACATCATTGTCTGTTTTGCAGAGAATCGAAGGCGCCCGGCAGCAGTTTGCTGAAGAGTGCTTGTTGTAAAAGGCGGGGATGGGTTTCGCCTAACCTCCTTTTTTATGACAGCTCCGACGTGAATCTGCGATGACTTGATCGCCTCAGAGATTTCTTTAGCACTCTTCTCGTTTTTAATATCGAGCTTACCGATATCCTTGTCATTTACTTTTGATACACTTGCCTCGAATTCGCCGCCATTCTTTTTAAGTCGCGCAGTTACGGACCAATATTCCTGGGGTTTAAATGCCTTAATCTCTTCTTCGCGTTCAACAATAAGCTTTACTGCCACAGACTGGACTCGTCCAGCCGAAAGCCCGCCCCTAATCTTTTTCCAGAGAAACGGGGAAAGTTTATAACCAACCAGGCGGTCTATAACACGTCTTGCCTGTTGTGCGTCTACGAGATTTTCATTTATATCGCGTGGATTCTTGACGGCGTTATTTATGGCCTCCTCAGTTATCTCGTGAAAGACAATTCGCTTCGCATTCTTAGGGTCTATATGTAGTGCATGCATTAAATGCCACGCTATTGCCTCTCCTTCGCGGTCTTCATCCGTTGCAAGAATCACGCTGTCTGCGTTCGCGGCCTCCTTCTTAAGCGCAGTAACGCGTTTCTGGACTTTACGTGGTATTACATAGTGGGGCTCGAAGTTTTTCTCAACATCGACGCCGAGCGCTCCTTTGGGCAGATCTCTCACGTGTCCGTACGAAGACGTGACTTCATAATCCTTTCCGAGGAACTTAGAAATTGTCTTCGCCTTTGTGGGGGATTCAACTATTACTAATTTCATAGCCGGTGCTTCCTTCTTTGATAATTCCTTCCACGACAAGCGTCATTATAATGTTGCTTGCCACCTGGGGTTCAAGTGTAGTGAGTTCTATAATCGTGTCAATGTCGATCGGCGTGCCGGCATCTTTCAGGACACTCACGATCTTATATTCATCACCACTTAATTCTTTCATTTGATCCTCTAATTTATGAGATTTCTTTAGACCGAGGTCCTCTAAAACCTCTCCTACATTTGTTACTAGGGTCGCGCCGTCACGAATAAGCTCATGAGAGCCCTTATAATTTTTGTTATGCGGTGACGCAGGAAAAACAAACACGCCCCTACCTTGCTCTGCGGCGAATCGCGCTGTGCTTATCGCGCCAGATTTCTCCGGAGCCTCGATAACGATTACTCCCAAGCACAAGCCGCTTATAATCCTATTTCTTTCTATAAACCTTCCTTTATAAGAGGGTTCATCAGATCCATATTCCGAGATAATCGCGCCGCCGTGACTTAGAATCTCCGCCGCGAGCTTCTCGTTCTGTGCGGGATATACGGAACCAATTCCGTTACCTAGAACCGCAATCGTTATGCCGCCTGCCTCTAGTGCTCCTTTGTGGGCCTCTGTATCAATGCCCATCGCAAGGCCGCTCACAACGATGACTCCGGCATCTGCTAGCTCGTGTGCAGTTTTTCTGGCTAACTCTTTGCCGTCCCTTGTTGCCTTTCTTGTTCCGACGACTGCGACCGCCGGTAGGGTCGGGTCTGGCAACGCGCCGCGTACATGCAATAGCATAGGGGCGCTTCCAATTTCCCTCAACAATGGAGGATATTCATTGCTCTCGATACCGAAAGTTGAGAAATTCATACAAATAGCACTTCGATAGATTTTAATATATCATCATTAGTGTATGTTTCATAAACCCAAGGAAGGGGTTACGTTACAAATCGCTGTGGCGGCTGGCTTGTCAGCTTTGATAATCATTTTGGTTGTAATAGTCGGTGTGGACACCAAGAATATGGCTGAGAGGGTCATTGAAACAAGGACCGAGATAAACAAACGAACTAAACAATCGAGCGAAATTGCGCGCTTGAGAGAGGAAGCGAAGTCAGCTGAGGACAAAAAGGCGATTTTAGAAGGGACGTTGCCTCAAAAAGACGAGCTATTCGCTTTTCCGAGCGAGATAGCCCAAATTGGTTTAGAAAAAGACGTAATACCAAATTTTATTTTCGGGAGCGAGAGCGGTAAGCAAATAAACTATACGCTTACCGTGCGTGGGGGATATACGAACATTACTGAGTTTGTGAAGGCGCTAGAGAACAACATTCCATTTATGAATATCTCCTCGTTTAACCTGGTTCTTGGGGAAAATGCATACAGTATAAATCTAGGCGGGAATGTATTCTTCAATGGCGAAAAAGAATAAGAAAATTTCACAGGAGCAAAAACTGCTCAGCATGGGTGCAGTGCTATTGGTTATGACGCTTATTATTATCAGCGTCGCCTTTACGTTCTTAATAAATAATGCGCTTCCGGCAGTCACGCCAGGGAATGGAGACACGAATGAGGAAACCGCCCACTTTAATTTAGAGGGGTTTGAAGAACTAGGGTTATAGTGTATAAAATAGTGACGCGATTAGCGGGCCAGTGGCTCAGTGGTAGAGCACAGTCCTGATAAGACTGGGGTCGGAGGTTCGATCCCTCCCTGGCCCACATATGCAGAGCGCATCTATCCGCGTAGATTCGCCCAGCATATTGGGGGATCGAACGCAAAAGGGGGTCGGGGAAAAGGAAAGTTTTCCCCGTGTCGGAAGATACTAGAAACCGAGGGTTTCTAGAACGTAGCCCCGAGATGTCGAGGGGCGAGTAGTGAGATTCCCTCCCTGGCCCACCAAACTTTTCCAAATCTTTGATTTGGTGAGAAGTTTGAGCGCCCTTCGTAGCTTTAGCGAAGAATGGGCACACTTCGGCCCCGCCTTCTCCTGGGCTTCGGCGGGACGCTGAGTTTGTTGGCTGATCGGCCATCAGAACAAACTCGCGGGCGATTAGCTCAGTGGTAGAGCGCTTCGTTGACATCGAAGAGGTCAGAAGTTCGATACTTCTATCGCCCACAAAATACAAAATCGATTTCCACTATGGGAATGAAAATTATCTACGAAGACCCAGATATCCTAGCAGTCAACAAGCCGGCTGGCTTACTAGTCCACCGAACGCCGAAGAAAGATGCTGAAGAAACTTTGGCCGACTGGATTGTAAAAAAATATCCAGATGTCGCGAAAGTCGGAGATAAACCAGAGGAGAGGCCGGGCATAGTTCATCGCCTCGACAAAGACACGTCCGGAGTAATTGTAATTGCAAAAAGTCAAAGAGCCTTCGAGAATTTAAAAGATCAATTTCAAAGCAGGCTAATTAGTAAAACCTACCGGGCGATTGTTTTTGGTAACCCGAAACAAGACACCGGTACGATCGAGGGAATGATAAGTCTAAAACCGGGCACCACAAAAAGAACAGTCCACAAAGGCAAGATGCCCAAAGAGGCTGTGACCGACTACAAAGTCATCGAAAGATTCGAAAATGCCGCGCTTCTCGAAGTTTATCCGAAAACTGGGAGAACTCATCAAATCCGTGTTCACCTTGCTTCCATAAATCACCCGATTATGGGAGACCAGCTTTATGGCTCGAAATCCTCCAAGAAAGTCTTTATCCCCAAGCTCGATCGTCAAATGCTTCACGCATACAAAGTCGAGTTAGAGTCGCTAAAAGGCACTAAAATCACACTCAAGGCGGACGAACCCGAGGATTTCCTAGCAGTGTTGCAATATTTAAGGAAAACCCCTAAACTCCAGTAGCTATGATCGACGAAAAAACTTTAGAGCAAATTAAGCCAGGGACCCGCGTGAAGGTTCACGAAAAAGGAGGTCAGTTTTCTGGAATCGTTTTGGCGCGTAAACACGGAAAACAGGCTGGCGCAACTTTCACAGTTCGCTCAAAACTTTCTGACGTCGGAGTGGAAAAGGTTTACCCGATTTACTCCCCAAACATTAAGAAAGTAGAAATTTTAGCGATACCAAAAAAGAAAGTTGGACGCTCAAAGCTTTACTATCTTCGTAAACTCTCTGATAAGGGAATAAGACAAAAACTCGGCGCATAAACAAGAACACCCCATCGGGGGTGTTTTTGTATTGTCGGATCGGAAATCGAGGGGATAGCTAATA
>MHIV01000019.1 GCA_001817685.1 Candidatus Colwellbacteria bacterium RIFCSPHIGHO2_02_FULL_45_17 | reverse complement strand
GGTGATAAATGCGATAGTGGCAATAGCTAAAATGAAACTTAATGTTCACGTAGTCGGGATAATACCCGCGGCGGAGAATATGCCCTCGGGATCGAGCTACCGCCCAGGAGATGTTTTAAAGACAATAACTGGTAAGACCATAGAAGTTGTAGATACCGATGCGGAGGGTCGAGTCATTCTCGCTGATGCGCTTGGCTACGCACAGAGATATAAGCCTTCGCTAATCGTTGATGTGGCCACTTTAACTGGCGCGGCAGTGGTCGCATTAGGAAGTAGGACAAACGCGTTGTTCTCGAATGAGGAACGACTTCTTAATTTTGGTAAGAGAATCGGAGATAAAACTGGCGACTTTGCCTGGCCACTACCGGTTTGGGACGAATACGATGAAGAAATTATTGGAATTTCGGGAGATGTAGCTAACTTGGGCAAATACTCATCGTATGGCGGAGCAATCACGGCCGCGGCATTTCTAAAACAGTTTGTCGGTAAATTCCCGTGGATTCACTTGGACATTGCGCCTATGATGACTCCGATTGAAGGTCAGTATCTTGAGAAAGGCGCAACGGGTACGGGTGTGAGATTCCTCATAGAAATCGCGAAAACTTTTAAGTAATATTGTGATAGCGGGCCGTGGTGTTAACGGTAGCACGCATGGCTGGGGGTCATGTGGTTCGGGTTCGAATCCCGGCGGCCCGACAGACTAATTGAACCTCAAAATTCACGAAAATCAATGAAAGACCAAAAACACAAGAATATAAAGCCGAAGTGGCTTGGCGTTGGAGCACTGATAGTAGCTGTAGTTGCAGTGGTATCGTCAGAACCTCTATCGAGTCAGTGGGGCAAGGCACCGGGTGACTCTCGTGCAAATGATGAACAGCAGATTTCGGCTGACACTAGCTCTGACGGCGAGCAGTTATTACCAGCCGATCCACGTACATGGCAGCTAAAGATCACGAGCGATGAAATAAATTCGCCATTTGCGTTGGCTCACAACAACATAATTTATGCAGTGAAGAATGAATACACATCCACTGTGTATCAGAAGAACATTCAGACGGGCGGGCAAACAGAAATTCTAAAATTTAATGAACAACACAAAGCCGATGCCTCGTGTAATTTATGGGAGGGTCTACCACCTGCCATTGCTCTATCTCCTAGCAAACAATCGCTTGCTTTCATAGACGAAGATGGGTTAAAGGTTTACGATTTACAATCCCGAACTACAAGAACCTACATCTATAAAACTGCTAAAGAAGAGTGTGATGAGTGTGTCCCGAAATGGTCTGTAAAATTTAACTATGTTGGCCCTCCTGGCCCCTACTCATTAGCCCTCCCGCTTTGGGCCTTTGATGGAAAGTTTATAAGCTTTTTTAGATCCCTGTATGAGGGTGCGGCGCTCGGACTAATAGACACAGAATCCGGAAATTACATCATCCCAAAAGGTGCTGAGTTTGGACTAAGCTATTTAGATTGGTCGCCGGTGAGTCGCTCATATGTAAAATCTTCTTCCAGCGGTTATGGAGAATACTTTGGAGGTCTATACGTTTCGGACAAGAATGATATCTCCGAAGGAACTGATCTAGCTACAAAATTTGATATAGCAGGTGATACGCCATTCCTTGAAGCCAATTTTTCTCCTGACGGCGCTGAGATAATTTTCGTCTTTGCGGAACTAGATCGCATAATAGATATTCCAGGGTTTTACCAAGACGACGACAAATATTTAGCTATGGCAAATACCGATGGAACGGGATTTAAAATTTTGGTAGAGAACGTTGATGTTCAAATGCCGTTCTTCTCCGTAGATGGCAACGCAGTGCTTTACATTAAAAAGAGAAATGGCACGCACTCGCTTGTTAGATATGACCTAACAACAAAAGAATCTTACGATCTAATTAGTTTTCCGCCTGAGTTCGAAAGTTTAGACAAAGCATACTGGACAGCGGATGGCTTTTTAGTTCTGGTCACTAGCTTGTCGAATTCGAGCCAGACGGGAGGTTCCTGTGCGCATAGCAAGAGAATGTTTGTTCTAGATACTGCGAATAAACAAGTTGTGTACGCAAGTCGAATATTTGACGGATTTACCAATTTTGCGGGATTTCTAAATTAGAGCGAATGAAAAAACAGACCATTGGTCTGTTTTTTCAGAGTCCCACTCTAGTCGTTCCCGGCGTGTAGCCAGGTGGGTAGTCTCAATGTTCTCCCAAGGGAAAGCATACTATTGACCCCCCATCGCAAATTACTTGATCCGGAACGTTGTGGGTGGGACTGCTTTAATTCTGATACTCCTTGGCCCTTTTGTAAATACCATTTTGTGTGTGGATAAATGGTTGGGTTAATTGTGGATAAAGTTCTTTATAACTTGTGAAAATAGAACGGGGCGGCAGTCCAATTGAACTCCGCCCCATAGTCCCCTTTCTCCCGATACTCCGGGGTCACGCGAGCACTCCCCGCGCTCGCGTGACCCCCCTTCCTTCTCCGTCAGTTCAGCTAAGACGCTGGCCATCTCTAGGAGGGAGGTTTCTGGTGTCAACCGGATACCGCCTCAGGACGTTCTGGCGCCCAAGGTACTCCCCGATTGCCCGGAGAGTGACCTCTTCCGTGCCAGGTGGCACGACCACACTGAGCGCCTCACCGAGCTTCTTCCCGTCGATCTGACCGGAACGTGCCCGAACCTCCTGGAACACCCGGTATGTCTCGAGGAGATACGGCAAGCCGAGGTCCTTCACCATGGCGCCGACAGACCGCGGGATCTCGACTTCGAGGGTTGTCGGAACATGAGTTGCCTCCGATATGTGTCCTCGGCCGACGTCCCCAAAGCTCCGCGCAGACTTGTTCTCTGATACGACTCCAAGTCGCGGGTCGACCAAACCGTCGCTGTTCGTCATGTCTTCCTCTCTCTCGAACGGCGCCTTTTTCTCACGCCATTCTGGTTCTTGCCGTTCCCTGGAGGTGGTTGGTTCACCACTCCGTTTACGACGGCGCTTTCTTTTTCGGCCCTCTTATTCCGTCCGATCTCGACCTCCCTACATCTCCCGTCGTCTGCGGTCTTCTTCCTCGATTACCTGACTTCGTCGTATAGGGACCATCCGTCCATCTTCGATCTTGTAGTAGCCAGGCTCGACGTTTGGATGATGCTTACCCCTGCGACTACCGAGAGGGGTTACGGCGATGTCGATCCCCTTTCGCGTTCTCTCGACACGAACGATTGATTCCCCGATCGTCGTGTTGTGACAGAACGGTACGAGCGGCCAATCCATCACGTCCATCCTGTGCGTGACAAGTCTGTCCCGCACCCTGATCACGGCATCGAGATTGAGTCTTCCATTTCGACTCACTGCTTCCTCCACTCTCCGTATTACGGGGCGAACCCCTTGTTATATGTGCTTCTAGCCCAAATCTACACAAACCCGGCAGACCCGAACTAAAACCGACCTTCTGGGGGGGCAGAAGGCCGGTCTTAGCTCGCGTACTTTCTGGTTTTTACATGCGCGCAAGACCAACCTTCGTCCTAGAGAGGACACTAATAAAGAATACAAGGTCTGTCACGCGCATTTTCTGCATGATAGAAGAATCCTAAAACAGCGATTAGTAGCTGTCAACCCTAAGATGTGTGGATTATTCCTGAAATTTATTGAGAATGTCGGCGATTTGTCTAAATAAAGAAACAGCGACAGGTGGAGCAAGTAAGCTATAAGAATCTACGCCATCATCGTCTTTAATCACCCATGAGTCCTCGACAACTTCCACGCTCTTGTCATCACTACCCAGTTTGTAGCTGTAAGCTGGGGTGATTTCATAATCATCCACATTTTCTTTTGCAGTGCCCGCTGGTATTGAGTTTCTTAGAAAAACCTTTGGCACGCCTTCTAGCCCAACGGCTTTATCCATCACGGCGTCGTCTTTATCGAGACGTCCTCGTATAGATTCTATTCCAGCTGAATCTCCTTCTTTTCCTACCATACGCGCCCCCTTGTCTTTGCAGTCAGGGTTATCACATTTCAAATAGAATTCCTCTTTCTCTGCATTGTATCCAACTTCCTTAGTGGCAAATAACCTTGTGTTTCGTGGAGTCTGACAGCTCGGACAGACAACACGATATTTCATGCGCTCATCGATTACAGACTCTGGGATGTTTATAAACACAAAGAAGTCTGGATCGTAACGATAGCCCATAAGATCTCTAAGAAAGAGGGCATACGAAACTTGGTCTAAATCTCTTGGGAAGCCGTCTATAAACACTGCCTTACCGGCTTGCTTATCCAGTTCCATTTTTAGAAGCGAGAGTATAAGCTCGCTCGGCAAAAGTTTTTCCTGACTTCTTGATTCGAGTGCGCTTATCGCTTCCGAGAGCGGTATAAATCCGCGGTAGTGGCTCGTGAGAAATTTCATAACTTCTTCTTTCTCTTTTGCTCTTTCGCTATCCTGAAAAATTTTCTCTACCGATCTAACTACGTCACCGACGGAGACGTGCGCAGCTTTGTCGCTTCCGACTACTTCCATAAAAAGTTTCGTGTATGTACCCTTGCCAGAATTTTTCTTACCCAAGAGATAAGCGACAAAAGTGCCCTTCGCAAGGTATTTTTTAATGTCCTCTATCGCCCCTCCTGCCTTAGCAGAAAAATACTCTTTTCTTTCCTCCGGATCTGCTAAATCAAATCTTTTTGTAACGCCCTCTGTTTTTGTGTTCAGAGGTTTAAAATACTTGCTGTCCATAAAATTATTTCTTTTTCGTCTTCTTTAGCTCCAATCCTAATTCATCTAATTGTTTCTTGTCCACTTCGCTCGGGGCGTCCATAACAGACGTCCTGCCCGAACTCGATTGTGGGAAGGCCTGAACTTCTCGCAAATATTCCTCGCCAGTAAGCGCCATTACCAAGCGTTCAACTCCATGTGCCGTTCCTCCATGCGGTGGAGCACCGTATTTGAATGCTTCCAACATATGTCCAAATTGTTCGTCTATCATCTCATCTTCATATCCCATTACTTTAAAGACAGCACGCAATATTTCTGGTCGATGAGCTCTTATACTGCCACCGCCCACTTCAAGACCATTGCAAACCATGTCGTATTGAGTTGTAAGTATTTTTTCTATATTCTTGCCGTCCAAAAGACTCTGCAGGAACTCTTCTTTCGGCATTGAAAATGGATTATGCGTGAATGTCCATTTTCCATCGTCTGTTTTCTCGAAAAAAGGAAAGTCCACTACCCACGCAAATGCAAGAGCGCCATTTTTCTTTTCCTCCGGAGTGCGTAAATCAAACTTGTCACTACCAAATTTTTCCATTGCTTCATCGTATGTAAAAACTGGGAATGGTTTGTCCTTAAACCTGTACCCAAGCGCCTCCACTGCTTTTACTATTATACCTTCGTCAATCTTCATAAAATCGTCTCGATTTAAGAAGCTCGCCTCGATATCTACCTGTGTGTGCTCAAATCCCCTGTCTGCTCGAAGATCTTCGTCTCTAACTGCACGCGCAATTTGAAAGTACCTTTCAAACCCTGCGACCATTAACAACTGCTTATATTGCTGGGGGCTTTGTGGAAGGGCATAGAATTTTCCGGGATTGAGTCGCGATGGAACTATAAAATCGCGCGATCCTTCTGGAGTAGACTTAGTCAGTAATGGTGTTTCTATCTCAGTAAATCCCTCTTCAAAAAGCGCTTTGCGCATTTCATTGACTAACTTTGACCTAATACGCAAATTTTGTTGGAGTCTACGACGACGAAGGTCAAGGTATCTGTACTTGAGGCGCACTTCTTCGTCTATATCGTACCCATCTGTGTCCAGCGGAAAAGGCGGCGTTTCGGATCTCGATAGTATATCAAGTTCGCTAACTGCTATTTCTACTTTACCTGTTGGAAGCTCATCGTTAACCATATTGTCTGGCCTTTTTGCAGATTTTCCTTTTACGCGAATAACCCACTCTGGGCGTAATTCTTCTGCGATTTTCCAAAGCTTTTCGTCTTTCGCGTTAAAAACTAATTGAACGATTCCGTTTTTATCACGAAGGTCTATAAAAATGAGTTTGCCGTGGTCACGCCTTGCGTCCACCCACCCCGCAAGCTCAACCTCTTCATCAACTTTTTCTACAGTTTCAGTCGAATAAATTCTCATTGGCTTGAGTATACGATGAAGATTAGCTTTGCTCAATCTGTAGATATTAGGACTACCCCGTCATTAATCTCGAGATGTACCGTTCCATCCTCGTCAGTTCTGTAAATACTTGACCCGGCAGATCTAAGGCGTGAGAGCGCTGCTTCTGTCGGGTGGCCAAAACTATTTTTACCCACTTCGATTATAGACACTGCCGGCGTTGCTTCCATTAGAAAATTCAATCCGGAAGAAAACCTCGAGCCGTGATGCGGCACTTTTAAAATATCTGTATCAATATCATATGTATCTGCAAGAAAGTTCTCCGTCTCGAATCCAACGTCTCCTGTGAATAACGATTTTGCACCTTCGCTAAAAAGCTCAACCACTAACGATGATTCATTGATTTCTTGATTATTTAGAAGGGCTTGATCCGGCGACAAGACAATAAAATTACTGTCTTTATATCTGATTCCATCTCCAGCGCCAAGAAGAATAACCGGAATTTTCTTTTCCTGAAGAAGTTCTTCAAATTCCTTCCATGCTTCACTTTCTCCTTCTCTGCCTGTCGAAATAAACGCTCCGACTTTGTAGCGATCTACAACATCATAAAGTCCACCGAAGTGGTCAAGCTGGGCATGAGTCATCACAACTAAATCTATGTACCTATCGGTTTTAGGAAGAATCTGAGAAAGCTCGAAAAGAACGCTTTTGTCTGGCCCGCCATCAATTAACACTCTAACATCCCCCGGAAGAATAACGAGCTCACTGTCCCCCTGTCCGACGTCCAAAAAGTAAATATCCAAGTCATCCTGCTCACCAGTGAGAACGTAATACCAAACGAATAAATTAAAGCCAATTAAGACTAAAAAGATTAATGATAAAGATTTCATAGCCGAGAAAAACGCTCGTGAGCCACCCCATTGTCAACGATAAACCATACGAGAAAAATCCCAAAACTGCTGTTAGAAATCCGAAGAGCATTGTGACGGGAATGAATTCAAGTATCAGAACATTCGCAAATAGCGCAGTTGGGGAGAAGTATCCGAAGGTAGTAAGCGCGATGGGCAGAACGGCGACTTGTGCGGACAATGTTTGAAATAGATTTCGTTTCCAGCCAAGCACTCCGCCTTCTTCCGAGATTTTGAAACGCTTCTTGAAACGCGGGTAGATGTAAACGATTCCCAGGAGCGCTGCGAAGGAAAGCTGAAAACCTGTATCAAACACGAGAAGCGTCGGATTAAATAGAAGCATTATAAACGCGGTTAATGTCACTGCGTTTCGGAAACTGTAGATTCTGCTTTGTTGCTCCGCTAAAAGGAGAATAATGCCCATTATGCCCGCGCGCACGACTGATGCTTCAGCTCCGGTCATTATTACAAAGGCAGGAATCGCAGCCAAACTGGCGTAGAATGCGTACTTTCTCTTTACCAGGTACGCAAGCGCAGTTGAGAGCGTAATGCCGATTATTGCGACGTTATAACCAGATAATGCAACTACGTGGGTGGTTCCACTCTTTTTCATCGCTTCTTCAAATTTGTCTGTAAATTCTGCGCGCTCACCGAATAGAATTCCCGCCATAAGCGCAGCGTGCTCTGGCGGTAAGACAGCGTTAATGTTTTGAATCATTCTATTTTTTAGCGCAAAGAGCTTCGATCTAGCGAATGACCCGTTAGTCGTTCCGATACGCTCAATTTTTGGAAACGAAACAATATTAAGCCGCCCACTTGGAGATTCTTCGATAGCGCCATCAATCGCGAGATAATCCCCGTACTCGAATCGCGGCAGAGAGTCCGTGTAAATACGAACTTTCCCCTTGTACGGATCTGCCAATTCGAGGTCTAGTTGTTGCGATTTCAAACCGTGTCTTGGTTGACTGTAAACTGTACCCTCAAACGTAATCTTTTCGCCAATTGGAAAATTTTCTTCCTGCGAGAGCGCATAAAAATTAAAATAGAAGAAACCCAGGAACGTGATAACTACGGACAAAGCAACGAATGTCTTGGAGCGAATTGCAACGAACGCCGCTACGAGAGCAATGGACAATGTCAGCCACACATTGATGCCAAGACCTGCGGCGGCAATTCCTATGATAAAAAAGAGTGCCGTGTAGAATGCTTTATCGTGTAAATGCACGATTTATTCGTACGTCGGTGGGATTTCTTGAATCCCCGATTTGAAGTTTATAAAACGCACGAGCGCGTATAGAAGCGAGGAGAGGCGATTTAGATATTGCAAAATCTCTGGCGCAACCTCTTTTTCTGTTTCTGAAAATCTGACCACTTCCCTTTCAGTTCTTCTTGCTACTGTTCTTGCGTAATCGATTAGAGAAGAGAGCTCTGTGGCGCCAG
The DNA here is from genome assembly GCA_001817685.1 of Candidatus Colwellbacteria bacterium RIFCSPHIGHO2_02_FULL_45_17. Classification (GTDB taxonomy): domain Bacteria; phylum Patescibacteriota; class Minisyncoccia; order UBA6257; family Colwellbacteraceae; genus 2-02-FULL-45-11. Next base: position 14,020 of record MHIV01000019.1, on the reverse strand, counting down.
GAAGAAAAAATGTCTTAATCGGAGGGAGTTCTCTCTCTATCGTATTGATAATGCCTTCTGCGTATTTAATTTTCTCTTGTGAAATGCGTTTATCTGCACCAGCAACTGCTGCTTGAATTATGAATAGATTTTGCTGTACGCCTTCGAGAATTTTAGAAATACTAATCCCTTTTTGTTTGTTCTTCTTGCGAGATTGTTTATTGGACACATCGGCTTGTGATCTGCAGACACCCAAAAGGCTGTTCAACTCGTCGAGTGTGCCGAGTGCTTCTGTCTGACAAGACGCCTTTGACACCCTATCCTTAGACCCAAAAAAATATGTGTCCCCTTTGTCTCCCTTGCCGGTATAAAGCATTACTACATTCTACAAAAAAGCGTACGCTCCGTCTCCCCAATGTGCGGTTTTAGAGGCGGAGGGTGGCGGGTCGGGATCAAACCGAGCACCGCCCCCTCCTTGGCCAGTTCGGCCGGCGTTACTGCGCCGACCTAGTGTCCGTTCTCGCTCAGATCACCTGGGTTCTACACCCAGAAGGTGATCGTCAACGCGATGAACGTGACGACTCTTAGCCTCAGGCTATCCGGTAGCCACCCTTGGCGCCGTGGCTTCTCCACAAGCGCCTCCTTTCCGTCGGTTGCGCCGCGGGATGCGACGCTAGGAAATAATCCCACTAAAATTGGTGACTGTCAAATGATGATACCGCCTCCAACAAGCTCTCCGGATTCACTATAGAAAACAGCTGATTGACCAGGGGCTACGAATTCTTGAGGCAATTCGAAAACTAGGTTGTATGTGGCAGGTGACAAGTTAGAGAGTTTCGCTTTTACTAACGGCGCTCTATAACGAACCCTAGCAAGTACATCGAGGGGCTTGTCCCTTGTTTCTTGCTGCTTATCGCCATCAACAAAATTTACGTCGGCGAGTGTGACTTCTTTTTGCTTTAGCGCAGGGTCATCACGAGTCGCGAGAATAACTGTATTTGTCTCTGTGTCTTTTCCGGCGACGTAATACGGCTCATTAATAGATATTCCTAATCCGTGACGCTGACCTATGGTAAAGAAATGTGCACCTTCGTGAGTCCCTAATATTTCACCGGATGTAGTTCTCGCATTTCCTCTTTTTCTCGGTAGATATTCTTCTAGAAAATCTTTTAACGTAACTTCACCTATAAAACAGATTCCCTGCGAATCTTTTTTCTCCGCAGTCGGTAATCCTGCTTCTTTTGCAATTTTTCTTACCTCTGTCTTTGTTAAATCACCGACAGGAAAAATAATGTGCTTAAGTTGATTTTGCGTCAGCGTCCACAAAAAATATGATTGATCCTTACTTTTATCTTTCGCTTCAAAGAGGTGATAGGTTTTAGGTTTTAGGTTATGGGGTCTGTCGATTTGTGATTTGCTATTTGTAATTTGTTGCGCCTCCAGGCGGGTATAGTGTCCCGTTGCAACATAATCCGCACCCGTCAAAAGTGCTTTCTCCAAAAACAATCCAAACTTTATTTCTCTATTGCACGCGACATCAGGATTCGGAGTAATGCCATTCTCATAACCCTTAATCATGTAATCGACGACGCGCTCTTTGTATTCCTTCTCCATATCAAGGACGTAGAACGGAATTTCGAGCTTGTCGGCAACTCTTTTTGCATCTTCCGCATCCTTCTCGTCACATCCGTTTTTATTCCAACAGCGCAAATGAACGCCAACTACGTCGTAGCCCTGATTTTTCAGTAATAAAGCGGCTACCGACGAATCTACTCCGCCGGAAAGTCCCACGAAAACTTTGCCGTTTGTTTGTTTAGTAAGTTGGTCTTTCTCTTTCACGTTCACACTATAAATAAAGCGAGATAAGTTTTAAATACAGTTGACAAACTCGCTAATATATTGTAGTCTTACAATGTCCTTTACCAACTAACTGGAGGCCCATCATGGTCAAGAGGCTCATGGCAGCCGCTGTCGACCTTGAGGGGACTCTGGTCGATATCGAAAAAATCCACTTTCTTGGACTCCTCGCGGTCGCGCGATATCTCGGTCTTCTATATCTCGGTTTCACCGAGGACCCCCAGTCGTTCGAGCGGGTGATTACCGGCGCAATCGGAGGTGGCGACAGATTCGTCATCAGCGAGCTTCTCAAGCTCGCCGGTGAAACTCCCACCAAGGAGCGAGTCGAGGAACTCCGCCTCATGAAGGTTGAGGTCGTCAACAGGTTGCTGGCCCGACGCATCGTTAGGCCACGACCCGGAAGCAAGGCCGTGATTGAGATGCTGCGTGACGAACTCGGCGTTCCGATCGCGGTGTGCTCGCTCACAGACGAAGAACTGGCCAAGACCCTCTTCGCCAAGTCTGGCGTAGGCCTATGGTTCCCGGCGAATCATATCGTTCTCCAGAGCGATGTGAAAAGGCTGAAACCATTTCCGGATGCGTACATCATGGCGGCCCTGAAGATGGGGGAAGAGCCCTCGAGGATAGTCTCCTTCGAGGACTCCTTCAGCGGAGTACAGGCCGCCGTAGCTGCGGAAAAGGTAGTGATCGACTAGTCGAGAGTGTTCGTCTTCGAGGACTCCACAGTGGGTGCTAGCGCGGCGCGCAGTGCCGGCTCCATGGTTATCGGTATGCCGACGCCAAGGAACTTCCGGGACAAACGCTACGTTGCGGCACTCAAGGATGCTGGCGCAGAACGAGTCTTCGGGTCCTGGAAGGATCCGGAACTCGCCCACTTCCTGAGAGAGCTCGCGAGCTGACGAAACGACCCCGACGTAACAGAAGGACCCCGACATGTCCTTCGTTAGCGTCGGGGTCCTTCTGTTTTTAGATAATCCTTATTTTGTAACTAGGAACTTTTGCAGAAATCTCAACCCCGTAATTAACCTCCGGTATTTTATAAGTTAGAAGTTCAACGATGTTGTCACCGTGTGATTTAAATCTAGACGGGCATGGATAATAAATGTACCCGTCATATTCAACGTCTTTGTAAAAAATAGTTGCTTTGACAAAATGAAAGGTTTCTTCCACTCCCCTCGCCCACTCGCAAGTAACTTCGTAATCCGGATTTAGTATTTCGAATTTATTTGGCGAAATATCCAAATTTATCGTTCCACTGTGCATGTCATATATATGTTCTACGCCAGCCGCAGCGAAAAATATTTTCTGTAGCTCTATTGTCCCGCTGGATTTCGTCTCTGGAATTTCAGCAGCGAAGGCAAGGCCGGATGCTATCATACGCCCCCTTTTTACTTTCCCTCCTAGAATTACGTGCTTCCCCGGAACTACTTTGCTCTTTCGGCGTATTCCCATGTCTCTGTGTTGATACGGATTACATCCCCTTCTTCTATGAAGAGCGGCACGGTGACTTTTGCTCCGCCTTCGATGGTAACAACCTTGTCTCCGCCGGATGACGTATTTCCCCTAATGCTAGGAGGAGCTTCTATAACTTTGTAATCGGCTTTGATCGGCAACTCGATATTTATAACACCTCCGTCGAATATAAATGCCTTCACTTCCATTCCTGGCTTCAGAAATGGCGCCGCATCGCCGATAACATCCTTAACAAGCGAGAATCTATTCCCCTTATTCCCGCTCTCGTTAAACCAATATTCGCTGTTTCTCTCGTAGATAAAATTGGCATTAAGTTTTTCTATATCCGCTTCTTCAAAAGTGTCCGCCGACTTAAAGTTTCTATCGAGAACTTTGCCGGAACGCAGATTCTTTATCTTCGTTTGCACACTTGCGCCACCCCTACCCATATGAACGTGCTTTACAGACAGCACCATATATGGGTCGCCGTCGTAAACAACGAGGCCGCCTCTTTTTAGATCACTGATATCAAGTTTCATCTGTCAGCGGTAATTCGTATGGGGCCGGCTCGGAACTTTCCGTTACATTATCTTGTCCTATCACAGCTCTTAATTTATCTCTGTCTATATCAATATTGCTCTTTTTCTTTATCGGTGGACGTTGCTCAAGAATCTCAAGTCCTTTTTCGCGGCGACGCTCAACTTTCTCTTTGACTATATCGGACTCATTTGCCCACTCTGCTCGTATTCTTTCTTCAACTTTTTCCTTCGCCGTTCCATATTTTCTGCGAGTGTTTTCAATAATCACGTCCACAAAAGTTTCTGTCGGCTTTTTATGCGGAGGCAGTGTCTCTGCAGAAAATGGCGCAGCCGGTACACCGTCTATCATTAACCTCACGTAGGCATTGTACTTCGGCAGATTAACCAAATCCCCTTCCATAAATCTCGGAGCGAATTCCGGTTCCAAGAACTCTGCGTCCTTGGGGCCTATGCGAAACAGAACCATCGTCCCAACGTTACCGAAGATTGCGTCACGTACCGTCGTGTTGTTTTCATCTATAAGCTGCGCGATGTACTGATGCGCAAGAGTGAGACTCAGTCGATACTTTCTAGCCTCGGACAAAATGTTTGAGAAAGACTCCGTTGAGAAGTTTTGAAACTCGTCGATATATAGATAAAAATCTCTGCGCTCCTCCTCTGGTATATCAACTCTGCTCATAGCCGCCATTTGGATACGTGTTATTAGCATTGCGCCGAGCAGTGCCGAGTTGTCTTCTCCAATTTGCCCTTTTGAAAGATTTGCGATGATTATCTTTCCCTCGTCAATCGCGTTTCTCAGGTTTATTGTAGAGTGAGGTTGACCCATTATGTTTCGGATAAGAGGGTTAGCTACAAACTGTCCTACTTTGTTCTGGATTGCCGCGACTGCTTCCACTGCTAATCTGTCAGAATACTGACCAAATTCGTTTATCCAGAAGCTTTTTACGACTGGATCCGTAAGATTGCTAACCACCTCTTTTCTGAACTTCTTATCGGAGAGGAGTCTCATAATGCCTAGGAGAGTCGCATTAGGGAATTCTAGGAGGGCGAGCAAGGAATTATTCAAAATATACTGCATTCGCGCAGACCATACGTCCGGCCATATTTTTTCAAACACCGCCATTATGCTCGATGCTATCAAGTGCCTGTGTTCATCTCTTACTTTCTCTAGCGGGTTAAATGCAATTGGATGGCTCGTATCAGATGGGTCAAAGTAGATAACGTCATCAATTCTCTCTTCGGGGATATAGTTGATTATGTCTTTCGCAAGATCTCCATGCGGATCGACAAGTCCCACACCCTTGCCTGCCCGGATATCGTCTATAACCATATTCTCGAGCAAAGTCGTCTTACCAGTTCCGGTCTTACCGACTACGTAGATGTGGCGACGCCTATCGTCCGTCTTGATACCGAACTGCACGTTCTGATTCCGGAACGTACATTTCCCTAGAATTGTTATGTCTTTATCGTCTTCCATTTTTATCCCTTGATTGGCAAATCAACCGGCGGCTCTCCCTTCTTGAATTGAGTAGGTCGAAGTTTAGGCGCTCTTACAGAAATCGCCGGCGGATGGTATATGCTCGCAAGTTCCTCTGTATTAAATATAGAGGTTTGGAGCTTTAATCTAAAGGCAGATGGAATGTGCGGCTGTGGAATTTCACGATTAAGGTATGCCTTGTACAATAGTCTTTTTCTTCTTAAGAGAAGTTTCTTCCTCCGCCATGGGAATCTACTAACTTTAGTTCCTTTGGTTAGAGTTTCCTTTGTGGCGGGTTTTAACATGTTCATATCAATGGCAGTATAAAGCTGTATAGCTCCGACAAAGGACTCGAAGTGCTTTGGATTAAAATCTGGTTTCCTATCAATATATACGGTTCTGTATAACGCGTGGAATCCTCTTTTCGATGCTTTTCTCGACATCGCTTTAAGCGCTTCCGTTTCTCCAGGTGTGTAAAATCTGAACGTAGGCTTTTCTGGATCTGCGACGCCAGCCCACTCTGGAGGTAGCATTGGTGCCTTCGCAAGATTTCCCAAAAATTCACCGCTCCCAGCAATCACTCCTTGCTTTTTGCCTTTTTGTGTTCTTCCAGCTTCTTCGTCTATAACAGCCTTGGCTTTGGAAACCCACTCGTCTTCGTCTGCGGGTCGCACTATAAGTTGAACCCACATCACTTCACCCTCTTCGAGCCTAGATAACGCTTCCGTCATGACCGCAACGGGGTCTATTTTGTCCTCTTCTTCTTTGACTCTTAGATCTTCGAAATCAATATAGGTTCTAATCGGATATGCCTCGTTGCGCTGAAGAATAAAATCAGAGCCGAATAGATCGTATTCGTCGTTTGGCAATACCTTTGGGAACCTATTTACATAGTCTTCGACTTCATGGAGTTCTGCGTCTGGGTATTGAGAAAAAATAGCGTTCTCCAACAAGTTTCTGTTTTGCTTCGGCAATCTTACGTAAAAGTGCACGCCGTTTTGGTCGCCAACCATCTCGAAGGATATCCACATCTCAACTTTGCCTTCAACGTATTTCTCCCACGGTCTCAGTCCGAAACTGTATATTCCATAAATCGCCGCGAAGACTTGCTCCATAGACTTTATGGACTTGATGTTCTCTCTCGGAATCTTCATCTCTAAAACGACCCACTCGATGCTGTCTATGTAGTTAGTCACGATTCTTACCATCCAGAACTCTTTGAATCCCAAAGCTATTAGTGATAAAAATATAAACCACCCGAAGTTAAAAAATATTTCGAGTGACTGCCCCAGCAGGTCGCTAAACATTAATTGCGTAAGTGCCTCTTCCTACTAACACAAAACGCGGATCTTTAATTAATTCGTTGTGTACCGTAGCTGCCGCGCGCTTCTTACCGCTTAAGCTGTTCACATTCGCTGCGATCTCAGTGAAGTGCATTGGTTCCTTCGACTTGTCTAAAACTATGTAGATCTTGTCGCGAACCGTCTTAGGATTAACACGAACCCAATGGTCGGCGCCCATGTCTCCGTATGGACCGATTCCGAATCTCTTAGAAATTAAAAGGTGATTTACTATCTGAGGTTCCGGTAGTCTAAACTTACCGCTGGCGGATTTTAAGAATTTGTCGAAGTCTTGCTCTTTTGTCTTAAGCAACTCCCCTACCAGTTTTTTCGCAGTGTCATATACATCTTTCTTGCTGTACCAAACCACGTGCCAATCTTCGTTACCGCCCTCGACAAAAGGCCATCCTAGGGCGTCGGCAAGAAAATGCAGTTTATTAGATAACGCTTCTGTATCTTCTTTCCCGCCAAAGCCGATATTAAAATCCTTTGCTATTAGATCTCCACGCCTCAAGTGACCTACATCCTTAAGGTATCCTTCTATGGCTTTTAGAAATTTTACGGCCTCCTTGTGCTCTTTTATCTCCCCGCGGATGGCCTCAAGCGCGGCTGCCTGAATTTGCCTCACTCTTTCTCTTGTGAGGCCATATTCGCCCCCTAGAGCCGCCAGCGTTTTCCTGCCCGAAGTGCCCAACCCATATCTACCCATAACAATACGCTTCGCCCGTTCGTCCTGGGTTAAAAGTGCCTCGTTGATAAGGCCGTTTATGTCGATGTTTACTCCTACCATGTTCCTATATCCTATATGTTTACAATCTTACCGCAAAAATGTCAACTCTTAAACTGCCCATGTGGATTTCTCGAGAATCTCTCGGCAAATACTAGGAGTGGGCTCGCAAAAAATATAGACGAATACGTTCCAGCGATTGTGCCGATTAATATCGCGAAAACGAACATTTTGGTGCTAATCGGACCGAAGAAAAACAACGTAATCAGTATCAGCACAAGCGTCAGAGAGGTATTTATCGATCTTGCTACGGTTTCTTTTATGCTTCTGTTTACAATCTCTTGGAGCGGCTGTCTTTTCTTCTCCTCTTTCACAATTAGAAGATTTTCCCTGATGCGGTCGAAAACGACGATTGTGTCGTGGACTGAAAAGCCCATTACAAACAACATCGCCACTATGAAGTTTATATCTATGCCGACTTCCGCGAATTTACCTAAATAAACAAATACTCCTGCTGGAATTACCACATCGTGTATAAGGGTTATCAAAGTTATTACGCCGTACTTCCAAGACTTGATTGGTTCTGAAACTTTCCTGAAAGCAAACGCAATAAATAGAGAAATGCCGACCATAACAAGCGCGATTGCCGTGTAAGCTTTTCCTTTGAGTTCTGAGGAAATAGAAGGACTTATCGTAGAGAAATCCAAATCCTCGACTTCCCCAAATCTTTCTTTCATCGCTGTGAGAATTTCTTGCCTCTCGTGCTCGGTTATTTCGCGAAGTGTAAGCGCGTAAATATTTTCTGATTGATCAATTGCGATATTTAATTCCTCGATTCCAAACTCCTCTGCAAAGAAATTACGCAGGTCGCTAGTCTCTACGCCGGTCATTCTCACCTGCCAAAGAGAGCCACTCGTGAAATCAATTCCTAAATTGAAACCGAACGCTATGACCGAGATAACGCTTACAATCACGAGGACCGTTGAGGTTATTAAAATTGCTTTGCTGTGTTTTAGTAAGAAATCCATCATGATTTGTTTCTAACAAAGATTCTTAATATCGTCCTTGTAACAAAGATAGCGGAAAACATGCTTGTAAGCACACCGAGGCCGAGCGTGAGCGCGAAACCTTTAACAAAGCTAGATGTGAAGAAATAAAGAATTATTGATGTAATTGTGGTGCTTATATTCGCGTCTCTGATGGACGGCCATGCACGCTTAAATCCGGCGTTTATCGCGTCTTCTCTAGCCATCCCTTTCTTCATTTCCTCCTTGGTCCTCTCGAAAATCAGGATGTTCGCGTCGACTGCGAGCCCAATAGACAAAACGAAACCAGCAATACCAGCGAGAGTCATCGTAAAGTTAGGAATTACTTTAAATAGAGCAAGTGTCAAAACAATGTAGATAAAGAGTGCGATGACGGCAAAGCCACCGAGTGATCTGTAATAGAGAACCATAAAAAGCATTATGAGTGCGGTTCCGATGAGCCATGCCTCGATCATCCTATTTAGCGAATCTCCAGCCGCAGACGGGCTTACGGTTCTTTGATTGGTGAGTTTTATTGGCGCGGAAAGTGCGCCGGCATTGAATCGTTCGACTAGCAATCTTGCTTCTTCAATCGTAAAGCGACCTGTTATCTGCGCAGTTCCTCCCGTAATTTTCTGTTGGACAACTGGTTCTGTAATGGACTGACCGTCGAGAAAAACGGCAAGAAGCTTTCCGACGTTTCTCGCAGTTATTTCTTCGAAAAGCTTCGCCCCTTCATCATTAAAATTGAGAACTACCAGGGGACTGTTGTCTACGTTGTTAAACCCTAGAGTCGCTGATGTTATGAACCTTCCGGTTAGTTCAGTCGGTGTATAAACTGTCTCACCGCCCTCGTCACGGCCGACTTCCCTAAAGTCTAGAACCGGTGTCTCCTTAATTTGATTTATCGCGTCACGAATGTCGTGAACGCCAGCAAGATCAACTAATAATTGGTACCCACTTTCTTTCTCTACGATGTTAACTCTTGGCTCTGATACGCCGAACAAATTCACTCGCTTTTCTATAACTTCTTTGAGCCCCGCGACTGCACCCTCCTGTTCATCGCTTGGGATACCCGTTAAATCAACGTCGTAGACTAGCGTAGTACCTCCTATAAGATCTAAGCCAAGTCTCCACGGCAAGTGTGATGCGCCAAATCCCTTGGGAAATGCAAAAAGTCCTGCGAGGATACTCGTCGCGATGATTATTGAGAAAATAATAGTGCTGGATGTCCGTTTTTCCATTAAGAAATAAGTTCGAGATTTATATTATTCCAATTCTTTCTCTTTTACAAAAGAAGAAGCCGCCTTTGGGGAGAGAGGTCTTACGCCTCTTCTCCGCCGGCGGCGACGATCTACTTGCGCGCTTTCTTGAGCTCGCGTGCGCGACGCTTCAGAGCCCACTTGTACATGCGGCGAGCTTCTCCACGGCCCCACTTGACTGACCGGCATCTCGACAAGCGCTCGGTCAGATACCCAGTATCGGTGTCTTCGTCGAAGAGGAATGGCTCTTGTTCGTGATACGTTCTCACGTATGACGGGCTCTCCGACTCGATGAGCTCTTCCTTCTCGACCGAAAAGAACCTGAGGCTGAAACCACGCGGCGGATCGGGGTGTTCCCCTGGCCTTCCCTCCACTTCCATGTCGCAGAAGGTGACCTTATAGAATCGAATCCACGCACTTCCGTGGAAGGTCCCGATGTCGAGCTCGATCCACTCGTTGCCGTCGAAGTACTCAGCCATGTACGCGTCATCGACGTACCCGTGGTGTCGGCCGCAATATGCAGGCCCGCCGCCCTTCACGAACCGAATGACCTCTTCCGTTTTTCTCACAATGCCTCCTTGGAAGTACCTAGTGTATAACACATACGTGTTATAATGTCAAACTACCATTGTATCGAAATTCACAGTTCATAATTCAAATCTTGAAAATACACTAAACTAATAGTAACTTTGCATTAGCCGCCCATAGCTCAATGGTAGAGCAGCTGCCTTTTAAGCAGTTGGTTCCAGGTTCGAGCCCTGGTGGGCGGACAAAAACAAAAACACCCATTACGGGTGTTTTTCGGTTTTTTATCACTAGGGCTCGAACACGAAAGGGGGTCGGGGAAAAGCGATAGGGTTTCCCCGTCGGGGTGACCTCTGCCGAAGATTTATCGTAGGCAGAGACCAGAGGGCGGAAGCCCTATGGGGAGTGAAGCGACGTTCGATGCCCTGGTGGGCGGACAACAATCAAATTTAATAGCGAGATTAGTTTGTCGTGCGGAACATCGCGGAGGCATTCTCGCTTGGTCGCAGAGAATGCCGAGCGGGAAGAAATTTCTACCGCTGGAGCAGAAATATTCTGGTTCCGACAGACGAACTAATCGAGCTCCTCCTCGTCTAACTTCTCAAGAAGTCTCTTTGCCTTAGAACTCAATTTCTTTGGTGTCACAACTTCTAGTTGTAAATACATATTATCGCTCCTAGTCATACCCTCTCCTTTAATTCTTATCGTTTCGCTTAGATTAAAACCCCTTGGTACCTCAACTTCGATTTTTCTACCATCAAGCGTACCGACGTCAATTTTCTTACCTAGAAGAACATCAACAATATTGATTTCCTTCGACCTGTAAAGGTCGTTGCCTCTGCGCTCAAAAATTGGATGTTGCTTCACGTTGATTTTCACATAAAGATCTCCGGATCCCGAATTATACTCACCAGCCTCGCCCATCCCTTTAATTCTCACAATCTGACCGGTTACAACGCCGGGCCTAATTTCTACACTAACCTCCTTGTTACCTTTTACCCTCCCCTCTCCATCACAGGAATTGCAATACTTCTCGGGAATTTTCCCAACGCCCCTACATGCTTTGCACGTTACAACACTGGCGAAGCTACCGAAGAACGTATTGCGCGTCTCCTGAATTTCTCCTCTCCCGTTGCAATAATCACAGTTTTTCATCTTTGTTTTTTCGGCATGGCCTCTCCCACCGCAGACTGTGCAGACCTTATATGTCTCGTAGTCGAGATTCATAACTTTTCCTTTCTGCGCTTCTTCAAGAGATACATCCACTGTGAATTCTAAGTCAGCCCCGCGGTTATACGTGCGTCTTTTTTGCTTCACACCAAGACCTTCGAAAAACGAGTTGAATATCTCGTTCAAGTCGCCTAAATCTTCCATTCCGCCAAGATCAAAATCCCAAGACCAGTTGCCTCCCTGAGCGCCCCTAAAACCGGACCCGAAAGCTTGGCCAAATCTGTCGTACTGCTGTCTTTTACTATCGTCGCTTAAGATTTGGTATGCCTCGTTAATCCTCTTGAACTTCTCTTCATCGCCCTCCTTCTTGTCTGGATGATATTTGTGGGCAAGGCTTCTATATGCCTTTTTAATCTCGTCTTTTGAGGCTCCACGTTCTACTCCAAGAATTTTGTAATAGTCGTCCATAATTTCGTCTTACTATCCTAATAGAAATTCTAGCGCAATGAAATAACCTCCTTGCTCCTCATTTCCATTTGCATCGTTATAAATTTCATAGCAAAAAGGAGCTCGTAAACAAGGAAAACTAAAACAGCTAACGGAAGATATATCAGAAACTCAACACTTTGGATAGAGAGCCACAAAACTGCTATTAAAACCATGCTCCAATAAATCTGTGCCTTTGGTGTAAGGGACGATAGTTTGGTGTTGATCATTTCGTATGCGTTCTCCCTTATAGAAGCCCCTGAGTCAATCGTGATTCCTGTTAACTCTTCAATCTTAAGCTTAAGCTCATTGGCTTGGTTCTCTACGACAGTTCGTCTATCCCTTACAGAGAGAGCTATAAAATTCTTATCTCCGGATAATTCTTTTTCCGTTATGCTTTTTAGCAACTCGCCAGTATTTGCCCCTCCGCTAAACCCATTTACAAATCTACTTATAATCGGCGTAGTGATGTCCACAAGCCGATTTATGCTCGCCCTGCTCGCAGAGAAATTGTTGTTTAAAATAATCACAACGCTAAGAAACACAACCACTGCTGTTATCATTGATCTTGATATAACTCGCACCAACCTCGTGAAGTGAATCTTCACCATATTATCCATCTCTCGTCTGCCGCTGTATGCGCCGTTAATCAGAAATAGGACGAGTATGATAAACCCACCCAAGAAAAATAAAGAGAAAGGCTTCGCAAAGGGAATCGCAAACGCGACGGAATTAAGTACAACTGCTGCTATAAGGTGAAACCTTGAGGAAATGAGTAGAGATTCTGTGACAAAAAGTGTCAGGAATAGTACAAGCAAAACCGTCCCGTAAAGAAAACTGCCGGTGCTAAATAGATAGCTTGCTCCGAGACCAGTTAACGTTGCTAGTGCTACGAGTATGTAAAACTTAAGCGGAGAGCCTGAACCTTGTTTTACTCCTCCCTTGTTAACTTCCACGCTTACCATTTAGTCGCCGGTCTTCTCTCCCGAATCATTTTTATCATCGTTATTATCAGTGCCTTTTTCTTTATACAACAGTTCTCCTATCTTCTGAAGCGATTGAGATAATGCAGATGTGGCGCTCTCTATAGCGCTCTTATCGTCACCGCCAGATACTTTTTTGACAGACTCGATTTTTTCTTCGATGTCTTTCTTAATCTCCGCTGGCACTTTGTCTCCTGCATCTCTCAAAGATTTCTCCGCAGTGTAAACTAACGCCTCTGAGTGATTTTTAGTATCGATTAATTCTCTCTTCTTCTTGTCTTCTCCAGCGTGAGTTTCTGCATCTCTCTTAAGGCGCTCAATTTCATCTTTGCTTAGGGCTGTGGATGCCTCCACTTTTACGGACTGGCTTTTGTTTGTCGCTTTATCTAGTGCCTTTACGTTTAGGATCCCATTTGCGTCTATGTCGAAGGTCACTTCTATCTGAGGTATTCCGCGGGGCGCAGGCGGTAGCCCATCCAGAATGAACCGAGCAAGAGTTTTGTTGTCCTGCGCCATTTCTCTCTCGCCTTGGAGAACATGAACTTCTACTGACGGCTGGCTGTCGGCTGCGGTTGAGAAAATCTGAGTTTTTGAAGTCGGTATGGTTGTATTTTTCTCGATCAATCTAGTGAACACTCCTCCTAGTGTCTCTATTCCAAGCGAGAGGGGCGTGACGTCTAGAAGAAGTACATCCTTTATGTCTCCTTGTAGAATTCCGGCCTGAGCTGCCGCGCCGATCGCTACTACTTCATCGGGGTTAATTCCCAGGTGGGGGTCCTTACCAAAAAGTTTCTTAACGCCCTCCTGAATCGCCGGCATCCTTGTCTGGCCTCCAACGAGAATTATTTCATCGATGTCGCTCATCTTCAGTCCCGCTTCACCAACAGTATCCTTAACCAATTTCATTGAGCGCTCAATTAAATCTTCTGTGAGCTCGTTAATCTTTGCACGAGTAAGCTTCATTAAAAAGTGCTTCGGTCCTGATGCATCAGAGCTGATATATGGGAGGTTAACCTCTGTTTCAGTCGAAGTAGAAAGCTCGTGTTTAGCCCGCTCGACTCCCTCCTTAAGTCTTTGTAGGGCGAGTGGGTCTTTCGCAATATCTATGCCCTCCTGTTTCTTATATTCAGCTACAAGATACTCAATAATTTTCTTGTCGAAATCGTCACCTCCTAGGTGTGTGTCACCGCCAGTCGCT